>JACXUX010000330.1 GCA_014763725.1 Rhodobacterales bacterium | reverse complement strand
GCCCCAGCCCAGGCCTTCGCGCCCCCGCCGCCGCCCAGGGGCGCGAAGGCCTGGGCTGGGGCCGGTTCTTCACCAACGACTTTCTGGGCGACGGCCGCGACCGCTGGCGCACCAGTTCCTATGGTGTCAGCCACCTGCGCGGCCCGGCCTGGACCGGCAGCCTGCCCGACCAGCCGGGCGCGATCCTGGAATACCGCCTGCGCGCCGACATCATCGCGCCGGAAAACCTGCTGGCCCCGGCCCCGGGCGACCGGCGCTATGTCGGCATCCTGTCGGCCGGGGTGCACAGCCATTTCGCCCTGCAGGGGGCCGAGGCGGCGGTGGGCCTGGACCTGGTCGCCACGGGCGAGCAGACCGGCCTCAGCGCGCTGCAGCGCGAGCTGCACGAGATCTTCGACATGCCGCCGCCCAGTGCCGCCGCCGCGACCCAGATCCCCGACCGGGTCTATCCCACCCTGGTGGCTGAACTGGGCAAGCCCTACCGTTTCGGCCAGCGGCTGACGCTGCGCCCCTTTGCCGAGGCGCAGGCGGGCGCCGAGACCTTTGCCCGCCTGGGCGGCGACCTGACCTTTGGCGGCTATGGCACCGGCGGGCTGATGCTGCGCGATGCGGTGACCGGCCAGCGGTTCCTGGGCGTGGCCGACGACCGGTCGCCCGGCCTGTCGCTGACGCTGGGGGGCGATGTGGCGCATGTGTTCGACAGCGAATACCTGCCCGCCGGCGGCCCCGCGGTCGAGGAGACGCGCTCGCGCCTGCGCGCCGGGATACACTGGCAGGGCCGCAAGTCCAGCGCCTTCTACGGCGTGACCTGGCTGGGCGAGGAATTCACCGGCCAGCGCAGCGGGCAGGTCGTGGGCTCGGTCCGGCTGAACCTCCGGTTCTGATCCCGCCCGAATTCGGTGGACTGTTGCGCGCGTGCCCTAGCCTTGTCCGAATCAGTCTGTTAACTTGTGGATCACAATAAGAAACGGGCAGGCAAGACAGGCAGATGGTGGCGGGCTCATGGGCCACGTTCGTCATTTCCTGGTCCCAGACAGAGGTGGACGGGGTGCGGTTCGCGGAACCGGACCTGCTGACGGCGGGCGTCGCATGGCGCTGATCGGGCAGGGCGGTGCGCGTGGATGCGCCCGACGGTCCGATGCCGCTGGACGGGGCCGAGGGGGTGGGCGAGTTGCGCGCGCGTGCGGCGCGGATGGTGCGGCGGCTGATCGGGGCGGCGCTGGCGCCGCAGGGTCCCGACCGGACGGGGGCCATGGCCGATCCGGTCGCGGCCGAGACGGGATTCGATCCGACCGACGGGCGCAGGCTGTATCCCGCGACCGTCTTCGACCTGCCCGATGCCGGCAGCCGACTGGTGATGTTCGCGGGTGCGATGCCGCCCGCCGACACCGACCTGTGGGTCGTGGCCGCCCGGATGGGGCGGCCCCCGCCCGATCGAGACCCTGCGCCCCGGCGATCTGGTGCTGACGCGTGACAGCGGGCCGCAACCCGTGCTGTGGACGGGGCATCGCCGCATGTCGGGCGCGCGGTTGCATGTGATGCCGCAGCTGCGGCCGATCCGGCTGCGCGGGAATGCGTTGGGCCTGGGCCGGCCCGAGGACGACCTGATCGTGTCGCCGCATCACCGGATGCTGGTGCGCGGCCCCGCGGCCCAGGCGCTGTTCGGCACGCCCGAGGTGCTGGTGCGCGCGGCCGATCTGGTGAACGGGCGCAGCGTGATCGTGGACCGCAGCTTGCGCGATGTGACCTATGTCCACAGCCTGCTGCCCGCGCATCAGGTGATCTGGGCCAACGGGCTGGAAAGCGAAAGCTTCCATCCCGCGCAGACCGCGCTGGACCTGATCGAGCCTGGTCAGCGCGCGCAACTGCTGGCCGCGCTGCCCGATCTGGCGCGCGACCCCGCCGCCTATGGCGACCCCGCGCGGCGCAACCTGACCGCGCCCGAGGCCGCGCTGCTGACCCACGACCTGGCGGCGTGACCCCCCGCAGCGCCCGGAACCGCAGCGCCCGGAACCGCGGCCCCCGGAACCGCAGCGCCCGGAACCGCTGCCCCCGGAACCGCGGCCCTTGACACCGCGGCCCCCGTCGCTAAAAGCCCCCCATCCCGGCAGACCACTGCCGGGGTTTCCATTGGTGTTGGTGGCCCCCGCAAGGGGATGCCTGTCGTCCCCGCGGGGAAAAGGACAACGCCCTTCACACATCGAAGGAGATCAGCGGTGACCAAACGCACCTCTGCCAAGTACAAGATCGACCGCCGCATGGGCGAAAACATCTGGGGCCGTCCCAAGTCGCCGCTGAACAAGCGCGAATACGGCCCCGGTCAGCACGGCCAGCGCCGCAAGAACAAGCTGTCGGACTTCGGCACCCAGCTGCGCGCCAAGCAGAAGCTGAAGGGCTACTACGGCGACCTGACCGAAAAGCAGTTCCGCAAGATCTATGCCGAGGCCGAGCGCGTGCGCGGCGACACCGGCGAGATGCTGATCGGCCTGCTGGAACGCCGTCTGGACGCCATCGTCTACCGCGCGAAATTCGTGCCGACGATCTTTGCCGCGCGCCAGTTCGTGAACCACGGCCATGTGCTGGTGAACGGCAACCCGGTCAACATCGCCAGCTACCGCGTCAAGGAAGGCGACGTCGTCTCGGTCCGCGAAAAGTCGCGCCAGATGGCCGCCATCCTGGAAGCGATCCAGCTGACCGAACGCGACGTGCCCGACTATCTGGAAGTCGACCACCACAAGCTGACCGCGACCTTCGTCCGCACGCCGGGCCTGGGCGACGTGCCCTATCCGGTCAAGATGGAACCGAACCTGGTCGTCGAATACTACGCCAAGAACTGACGCACCCCCTGGGGCGCGACGAAAGGCCCGCCTCGGCGGGCCTTTTTCATGC
>JACXUX010000329.1 GCA_014763725.1 Rhodobacterales bacterium | reverse complement strand
CCCCCCAGGCCCCCGTGCTGTCGGACACGGCAAAGGCCCGGTCGCCCCGCAGCTTCAGGAAGGTCTGCACGAACCCCTCGGTCGCGGCGGCCGACAGGGTCACGGGCCGCGGCTGCCAGTCCCGCGGCCGGATCAGCGCCACGGTCACGCAGGGCGTCCGCCCCTTGCGCTTGGCGTCGCATTCGGCGCGGGCGGCGGCCTCGGCGGCGGCCGTGGAATGGTGGTTGGCCGCGGCGACCGTCGCCTCGACCATCAGCCCCTCGTCGGGCGAGGCGGCGATGGCGCCGTAATAGGGCTGGCCCTGCCCCACCATGGGCAGCAGCCTTGCCTGGTCGGGGGGCAGGAAGGGCTGCGCGATCACCTCGACCTCGACCGCGGCGCCCTTGAACAGCATCCGGTCCACCGCCCGGCCGCCGGGCGTCTCGGCCCACGCCCCGCCTGCGGCGAGCGTCAGAATGCCCGCCAGTGCCGCCCTGTGCATGTCTGCCTCCTGTCCATCGGGTTGCCCGGCCCATGTAGGGCATCGCCGCGCCCCGCGCCACTGGACAGCCCGCCCCGCGCTGCTAGGCTGGCGCCGCGATTGGCCTTGGAAGGACCCGGAAGATGACGCTGGATGCCGTGCTGGATCACATCGACGCCAACCTGCCGCAGGCGGTCGACCGGCTGATGGGGCTGCTGCGCATCCCCTCGATCTCGACCGACCCGGCCTATGCCGCCGATTGCGACCGCGCGGCCGACTGGCTGGTGGCGGAACTGGCGTCGCTGGGGTTTGAGGCCGCCAAGCATGTCACCCCCGGCCATCCCATGGTGGTGGCCCATGGCGGCGAGGGCGGGCCGCACCTGCTGTTCTACGGCCATTACGACGTGCAGCCCGTCGATCCGCTGGACCTGTGGCACCGCGACCCCTTCGACCCCGCGGTCGAGGAGACGCCCAAGGGCCCCGTGATCCGCGCCCGCGGTGCCAGCGACGACAAGGGCCAGCTGATGACCTTTGTCGAGGCGATGCGCGCCTGGAAGGCGGTGACCGGCCGCCTGCCCGGCCGCCTGACCGTGTTCCTCGAGGGAGAGGAGGAATCGGGTTCCCCCTCGCTGGTGCCCTTCCTGCGCGCCCATGCGGCCGACCTGCGCGCCGATCTGGCGGTGATCTGCGACACCGGCCTGTTCGAGGATACGGTCCCCGCCATCATCACCATGCTGCGCGGCCTTGCCAAGGTGGAATTCACCCTCCAGGGCCCGGACAAGGACCTGCATTCCGGCATGTATGGTGGCGCCGCGATCAACCCGCTGCGGGTGATGACGCGCATCCTGGGCGGGCTGCACGACGACCAGGGCCGGGTGACGGTGCCCGGCTTCTATGACGATGTCGACGAACTGCCCGAGCCGATCCGCGCCCAGTGGCAGGGCCTGGCCTTCGACCATGCGAAATTCCTGGGCGACGTGGGCCTGTCGGTGCCTGCGGGCGAAGCCGACCGCACCCCGCTGGAAATGATCTGGTCGCGCCCCACGGCGGAAATCAACGGCCTCTGGGGCGGCTACACCGGCGCGGGGTTCAAGACCGTGCTGCCCGCGCAGGCCCATGCCAAGGTCAGCTTCCGCCTGGTCTCGCGCCAGGACCCCGAAAAGATCCTCGCCAGCTTCCAGAACTGGATCCGCGCCCAGTTGCCCGCCGACTGCAGCGTGACCTTCCACGACCCCGAAGGCAGCCCCGCCGGCCACATGCAGATCGACCACCCCGCCTTTGACCTGGCCCGCGCCGCGCTGACCGACGAATGGGGCCGCGCGGCGGCCTATGTCGGCTGCGGCGGGTCGATCCCCATCGCCGGCTGGTTCAAGACCGAACTGGGGATGGACGCGCTGCTGATCGGCTTTGGCCGCGACGACGACCGGATCCATTCGCCGAATGAAAAATACGACGTCGCATGCTTCCACAAGGGCATCCGCTCCTGGGCCCGGTTCCTGGCACGGATCCATGGCTGAGGTCACGATCCGGGACGCCACCCCGGGGGATGAGGCCGCCTGGCGCGCGCTCTGGGCCGATTACACCGCCTTCTACCGGGTGGACCTGCCCGCGGCGGTGACCGCGCGCACCTGGGCGCGCATCACTGACCCCTGCGTGCCGCTGACCGCGCGGCTGGCGGTCGTCGACGGCGCGGTGCAGGGCTTTGCCCTGCACCACACGCACCTGTCGACCTGGGCCGAAGGCGCGGACTGCTACCTCGAGGATCTGTTCGTCGCGGCCCCCGCCCGCGGCCGGGGCCTGGGCGGCGCGCTGATCCGGGATCTGATCGACCTCTGCCGCGCGCGCGGCTACGCCCGGCTCTACTGGCACACCGATCAGGACAATGCGACCGCCCGCGCGCTCTACGACCGATTTGCCCCGGCCGACGGGCATATCCGCTATCGGCTGCGGTTCTGACCCTGCGCCATCCGGCCCAGCCGGACCGCCAGCACCAGCCAGGGCAGCCCGTGCAGCGCCAGATCGGCAATGTCGATCGGCCGCACCAGCGTGCCCGCGGCCAGCATCTTCAGCTTTTCCCAGACATCGGCTCGGGGAAAAAAGGCGCCAGCCCCAGCGTCAGCGCCACCAGCACCAGGGTCGACAGCGGCAGGGGATCGATCACGCGCATCATACGCCCCCTCTGCCCGGTCGCGCCGCGCACGTCCATCGGCACATCCGCGACCTGCTGCCGCATGGGGTGTGGGGAAATGGCGCGGTTGACGGGGCTCGAACCCGCGACCCCCGGCGTGACAGGCCGGTACTCTAACCGACTGAGCTACAACCGCGCATGCACCACCGGCAGGGTCAGGCCGGGGCAACACCGGGGCGGCGGGCGTATGGCGCGGTTGACGGGGCTCGAACCCGCGACCCCCGGCGTGACAGGCCGGTACTCTAACCGACTGAGCTACAACCGCAGAACCATCCACC
>JACXUX010000053.1 GCA_014763725.1 Rhodobacterales bacterium | reverse complement strand
CGCCTATGCCCCCGCCCCCGGCGCGCAGCCCTATCCGGCCGCGCCCGCGGCCACCCCGGGGGCCGCGGCGGAAAGCGCGTTCGAAAGCTATTCCACCGCCTCGCGCATGGCGATCCAGCGGGAACTGGCGGCCTTTGGCTACTATCACGGCGCGATCGACGGGATCTGGGGGCCCCAGACCGAATCGGCGGTCGCCCTCTATGCCCGCGCAACGGGGACGGCCTCGCTGCTGGCGACCTCGGCCGGGGCGTTCCAGGTCTATGAACGGCTGCTGGCCTGACGCCGGCCGGCACGAAACGAAAACGGGGGATGCGCGACGCATCCCCCGCGATCAGGTTCCGCGGCCGGCCCCGGGGCCGGCGCAGGTCTCACGACTGGACAGCGGTCCCCTCGAGAACGGCCTGCGTACCGGCTTCGGCGCGCGCGATCTCGATCCGGCGCGGTTTCAGCGCCTCGGGCGTTTCGCGCACCAGGTCGATGTGCAGCATGCCGTGTTCATGCGCGGCCCCCGTCACCTTGACGTGGTCGGCCAGCGCAAAGCGGCGTTCGAAGGCGCGCGTGGCGATCCCGCGGTGCAGATAGGTGCGTTCCACCGTATCGGGCGCCTTGCGGGCCGACACGAACAGCGTCCCTTCGCGCACCTCGACGGTCAGTTCCTCGGCCGTGAAGCCGGCCACGGCGATCGAGATGCGATAGGCATTCTCGGCCGTCTTCTCGATGTTGTAGGGCGGATAGGTCGCGGGCTGGGCGACCTCGGTCGCAAGCACCCGGTCCATCAGGTCGGCGATCCGGTCGAACCCGACCGTGGCCCGGTAAAGCGGTGTGAAATCAAGGCTGCGCATGTCATCCTCCGTCGAAGCGATGCATTCTGCCCTCCACTCGGGACGGGCGGTTGACCGGGCCCGACTGGCACCCGGATGCAACAGAGGTGGGAACCGCCGCGCCGCGGTTCAAGGGGCGGGCGGGCGCAGGAACTTGGCCCCGCCGGGGGTGATGCGCAGCCCCGCGGTGGCGGTGCGGTCCAGTTCCGCCCGCAGGCGCGCCAGCGCTTCGTCCAGCGCCGTGCCCAGCGCCACGGGGCGGCCCGTCACCTCGGCCTTGGCCGAGACGACCGACACCACCCGCGCCACGCCGTCGCGCAGCGCAAAGACCGGCGCGCCCGAGGACCCGAAGTCCACCGCGCAGGACAGCACCAGCACCCCGGGCTGGCGGCCCAGGACGTGGCAGACCTCCTGCAGGCTGGGCGCATCGGCGCGGCCCTCGCCGTAGCTGACGATGCCCACCTCGTCGCCCTTGGCGGGGCGGGCATCGGTGGCATAGGGCGTGACCGAGGGCAGGCGGATCGGCTGATCCAGCTGGATCAGCGCCAGGTCGTTGGCCACCCGGTCCAGCCGGTCGCCGCCGTCATAGACGTAATCGGGATGGGCCACCGCGCGGCGCACCCCGCGATAGGCCGCCGCGCGCCCGTTGCGCAAGCCGGCCAGAAAGCGGATCTCGGCCGGCGGAACCGGCGCCCCCGTCGTCCTGTCGAACAGGCAATGCGCCGCGGTCAGCACCAGATCGTCGTCGATCAGCGCCCCGGTGCAGAAGCCGCGGCTGCCCAGGTCCAGCCGACCCACCGCATCCCAGCCGCGGCTGTCGTTGCCGGTGTCCAGCCGCCGCAACCCGGTGTCCTGCGCGGCGGCGGGGGCGGCCAGCGCGGCCATCAGGGCAAGGACAAGGGCGGGTCGCATCGCGGTCTCCTCGGGGTGCGGGGGCGATCAGACCCCGGCCCCGAGGCGGATTTAGGGCGCTTCTGCGGCCAGGGCGCGCGGACGCGGCCCGCCGGTCGCCCAGTCCAGCAGCTCGACCGTATGCACCACCGGCACCTGCGTGCCCGACCCGATCTGCATCATGCAGCCGATGTTGCCCGCGGCGATCACGTCGGGGCGGCGCGCCTCCAGCGTGGCGACCTTGCGCGATTTCAGCTGGGCGCTGATCTCGGGCTGCAGCAGGTTGTAGGTGCCCGCACTGCCGCAGCACAGATGGCTGTCGGCGGGTTCGACCACCTCGAACCCCGCGCGTTTCAGCAGGTCCTTGGGCGTGGCCTTGATCTGCTGGCCGTGCTGCAGCGAACAGGCCGCGTGATAGGCCACGCGAAGCCCCTGTTTCGCCCCCGCGGGCAGGCCCAGGGTCTGGATCACCTCGGACACGTCGCGCGCCAGTCCCGCCACGGTTTTCGCCTCGGCCTCCAGCGGGTCGCCCGCGAACATGTGGCCATAGTCCTTGACCGTCGTCCCGCAGCCCGAGGTGTTGATGACGATGGCATCCAGGCCCCCGGCGCGTACCTCGGCCATCCAGGCGCGGATGTTGGCGGCGGCGCTGGCGTGCGCTTCGCGTTCCTTGCCCATGTGATGCGTCAGCGCCCCGCAGCAGCCCTGGCCGCGGGCCACCACCACCTCGGCCCCCAGCCGGCGCAGCAGGCGGATCGTCGCATCGTTGATGTCGGTGTTCAGCGCCTTCTGCGCGCAGCCCGTCATCAGCGCCACCCGCATCCGCCGCTCGCCGCGGGCGGGAAAGGTCTGCGGATCGTCGTTGCGGCTGACCGGCGGGATGTGCGCGGGCGCCATCGCCAGCATCGCGCGCAGCCGCGCATCGGGCACCAGCCGGGCAAAGGGCTTGGCGATCTTGGCCCCCAGCAGCGCCAACCGGAACCGGTTCGGATAGGGGATGATCCGCGCCAGCACCCAGCGCAGCGCCCGGTCATGCCAGGGGCGGCGATAGGTCTTCTCGATATAGGCGCGGGCATGGTCGACCAGATGCATGTAATGCACGCCCGACGGACAGGTCGTCATGCAGGCCAGGCACGACAGGCAGCGGTCGACATGCTTCACCGTGCGCGCATCGGCCGGTCGGCCGGATTCCAGCATCTCCTTGATCAGGTAGATGCGGCCGCGCGGGCTGTCCAGTTCGTCCCCCAGCACCTGATAGGTCGGACAGGTCGCCGTGCAGAACCCGCAATGCACGCAGGTCCGCAGGATCTCGTTCGCGCGGGCGGTGCCGCGGTCGGTCAGTTGTTCGGGCGAGAAGAAGGTCTGCATGTCAGCCCATCAGTCCGGGGTTCAGGATGCCGCGCGGATCGAACCGCGCCCGCAGCGCGCGGGTCAGCCCCGCCACCGGCGCGGGTTCGGGGGGGAAGACCGGCACGGCGGCCATCCCCGGCTCGGGGCGGATCAGCGTGGCATGGCCGTCCAGCCCGGCGCGGATCACCGCCGCCCCGCCATCGGACGCCCCGGTCACGCACAGCCACAGCCGCCCGCCCGCCCAGTCCCAGATCGCGGCATGGTCAAGACCCGCCGCCTGCAGCGCCGCCACCGGCCCCAGGGCCGAGGTCGGCCGCAGCGCCAGCCGCCAGACCGCGCCCGGCCGGCCGGCAAAGGGCGCCACGTCCCGCACCCCGCGCCACAGCGCGGCACTCGCCTCGCCCTCGACCGCGGCCCAGGGGCCGACGATCTCGCGCAGACGGTCCAGCCGGTAGGCGACCGACCCCGCCATCCCCTCGATCCGGATCAGGCTGCGCGACGCGCCACCCGCCGCCGCCGCCTCCAGATGCGCCGCCCCCGACACCTCGAAGGGCGAATTCAGCGCCGCCCGCATCGCGGCCAGCGCCGCCTCGGGCGCCAGCCCCTCGGCCAGCAGCGTGGCCTCGGCCTCGGGGATCGCCTGCACCTTGAAGCTGACCTCGGTCAGCACCCCCAGCGTGCCGCGGCTGCCCGCCATAAGCTTGACCAGGTCATAGCCGGTGACATTCTTCATCACCCGCCCGCCATTGCGCACCACCGCGCCCGTGCCGTCGACGAAGCGCACCCCGATCAGCGCATCGCGGCAGGCCCCCGCCTGCACCCGGCGCGGGCCCGACTCATTCGCCGCCACCACGCCGCCGATCGTGCTCTCGCCCCCCCGGCCCAGCAGCGCGCGCAGATCGGGCGGCTCGAAGGGCAGCCGCTGCCCCTCGGCCGCAAGCGCGGCCTCGACCTCGGCCAGCCGCGTGCCCGCCCCCGCCACCAGCGTCAGCGCACCCGGCTCATACAGCCGCACGCCCGCCAGGCCCCCGGTCTGCACCGCCGCCCCGGACAGAGCGCCGATCGCCCGCGTCCCGCCGCCACAGACGGCCAGGGGCGCATTCGCCCCCTTCAGAATGTCGGCCAGTTCGGCCTCGGTCGCAGGACGCATCCCCTGCCCCTTCCTCTTGACGAAAATACCCTGCGGGGGTCCGGGGGTGCAAAACCCCCGGCGCTCTCAGGCGGCGCGACGGCCGGCGGTCACGTGCAGCGGGAACACCTTGGCCGGGTTCAGCAGCCATTTCGGGTCGAACACGTCCTTGACGCGCAGCTGCGCCTCCATGTCGTCGGGGGCGAACTGCACCTCCATCAGGTCGCGCTTTTCCACGCCCACGCCGTGTTCGCCGGTCAGACAGCCGCCCACCTCGACGCAGAGCTTCAGGATCTCGGCGCCCAGCGCCTCGCATTTCTCCAGATCGCCGGGCTTGTTGGCGTCGAACAGGATCAGCGGGTGCATGTTGCCGTCGCCGGCATGGAACACGTTGGCCACATCCAGGCCGACATCGCGGCTCATCTCGCCGATCCGGCGCAGCACATGCGGCAGCGACGACACCGGGATCGTGCCGTCCAGGCACATGTAGTCGTTGATCTGCCCCATCGCGCCAAAGGCCGACTTGCGGCCCAGCCAGATGCGGCGGGCCTGATCCTCGTTCTCGGCCTCGCGGAACTCGACCGGGTCGTGGCGCAGGGCGATGTCGCGGATGCGCGCCAGCTGTTCGTCGATCTCGGCCGGGCTGCCCTCGACCTCGACGATCAACAGCGCCTCGCAATCGGGATAGCCCGCCTTGGCAAAGGCCTCGGTCGCGCGGATGCAGGGGCGGTCCATGAATTCGATCGCCACCGGCAGGATGCCCGCCTTGATGATGTCGGACACGCAGGCGCCGGCCACCTCGTTCGCGTCGAACCCGATCAGCACGGGACGCGCGCCCTCGGGTTTCGGCAGGATGCGCAGCGTGGCCTCGGTCACCACGCCCAGCTGGCCTTCGGACCCGCAGACCACGCCCAGCAGGTCCAGACCCGCGGGTTCGGCCCAGGGGCCGCCCAGGTCCACCACGGTGCCATCCATCAGCACCATGGTCACGCCCAGCAGGTTGTTCGTCGTCACGCCATACTTCAGGCAATGCGCCCCGCCCGAGTTCATGGCGACATTGCCCGCGATCGCGCAGGCCAGCTGGCTGGACGGGTCGGGGGCGTAGAAGAACCCCTCGGGCTCGACCGCGCCGGTCACGGCCAGGTTGGTGCGACCGGCCTGCACGCGGATGAAGCGGTTGTCGTAGTCCGTCTCCAGCACCGCGGTCATCCGCGCCACGCCCAGGATCACGCTGTCGGCGGTGGGCAGCGCCCCGCCCGCCAGGCTGGTGCCCGACCCGCGCGGGACCACGGGCACGCCCTCCTCATGGCAGATGCGCAGGACGGCCGACACCTCGGCCGTGGACCGCGGCAGGACGGCCGCCAGCGGCGGGCAGCGATAGGCGGTCAGCGCGTCGCATTCATAGGCGCGCACCTCTTCGGGGGCGTCGATCACCGCATCGGCGGGCAGCGCCCCGCGCAGGCGTTCGATAATCCGCGCCTTGCGGGCAAGAATGGCGGCGCTGGGTTCTGGCATCTGCATCGGGGCGCTCCATGGCAAAGTGGTAAAATAATATATCCAATTCCACCCGCCCGCAAGCGCGAATCCGCCGCGGGGGGCGGCAATGACCGGCGCGCTGGGACCTGCCGGTCTTGCCGCGGTGGCGATCCTGCTGGCACGCTGGCTGATCGTGGGCCGGCTGATCGACCATCCGCCGCGGCGCCACCCGTCCGTGGCGGTGCTGATGGCCGACTATCGCCGCGAATGGATGCGCCAGTTCGTCACCCGCAGCCCGCGCATCTTCGACGCCAATGTGATCGACAGCTTGCGGCAGGGCACGGCCTTCTTCGCCTCGGCCTGCATGATCGCGCTGGGGGGCGGGGTGGCGCTGTTGGGCAATTCCGACCGGCTGTTGGGCGTGGCCAGCGAGCTGACGCTGCCCACCGGGGCCGAGACGGTCGAGATCAAGCTGATCCTGCCGCTGACGCTGGTGGCCCATGCGCTGCTGAAATTCGTCTGGGCGCACCGGCTGTTCGGCTATTGCGCGATCCTGATGGCGGCGGTGCCGAACGACCTGGCCGACCCGGCCGCCTATCCCCGCGCGGCCCAGGCGGCCGAGATCAACGTGACCGCCGCGCGCGGGTTCAACCGCGGGCCGCGACACGCTCTATTTCGCGCTGGCGGCGCTGGCCTGGCTCCTGGGGCCCTGGGCGCTGCTGCTGGCCACGGCGGTCACGCTGGCCACGCTGATCCGACGCGAATTCGCCTCGGCCAGCCGGGCGGTGGTGCTGGGGATGCGGCCCGCGCCCTGGCGCAGGCGGCGCAGCAGGTCCAGGCTGGCATAGCCGTCGGGCACCAGGCCCTGGGCGCGCTGATAGGCGCGCACGGCGGCCAGCGTGTTCGGCCCGATCTTGCCGTCGGCCGCGCCGGGGTCGAAGCCCGCCGCGCGCAGGCGTTCCTGCAGCTCCTGTCGTTCGGCAAAGGTCAGCGCGCGGTCGCCGCGCGGCCAGGCGGCGCGGATCGGCGGGCCGCCGGCGATGCGGTCGGCCAGATGGCCCACGCCGATCACATAGGCATCGGCGCTGTTGTAACGCTCGATCACCTGAAAGTTGGAAAAGATCAGGAAGGCCGCCCCCTGTGCCCCGGCGGGCAGCAGGATGGACCCCGCGCCATGGTCGGGCAGCGCCCCGCCCCCCGCCAGCTGCACCCCCAGCGCGTGCCAGTCGGCCACGGACTTCCTCACCCGCTCGCCCGTCTGCGCGTGGTCGAAGCCCGCGGGCAGCGTCACCTCGACCCCCCAGGGCCGGCCCTTGACCCAGCCGAAGCGCGCCAGATAGGCCGCGGTCGAGGCCAGCGCATCGGCCGGATCGTCCGACCAGATGTCGCGCCGACCGTCGCCGGTGAAGTCGACCGCATAGGCCAGATAGCTGGTCGGGATGAACTGGGTGTGCCCCATAGCGCCGGCCCAGCTGCCGGTCATCCGGTCGGGGCCGACATCGCCCGCCTGCAGGATGCGCAGCGCCGCGATCAGCTGGCTTTCGAAGAACCGGCCGCGGCGGCCGTCATAGGCCAGCGTGGCCAGCGACGCGATCACCGGCAGATCGCCGCGCACCGCGCCATAGGCGCTTTCCAGGCCCCAGACGGCGACGACCACCTCCTTGTCGACGCCGTAGATGGACTCGATCCGTTCCAGCAGGCGGCGGTGGCGGCGCAGCGCCTCGCGCCCGTTCTGCACGCGGGCCTCCGAGGCCGCGCTGTCCAGATAGTCCCAGATCGCCCTGGTGAACTCGGCCTGGTTGCGGTCGCGTTCGATGACCCCGGGGTCATAGGTCACGCCGGCAAAGGCGCGGTCGAACACGGCGGGCGCGATCCCCGCGGCCAGGGCGCGCGCGCGGAACCCCGCGACCCAGGCCGACAGCCCGCGATCGTCGCCGCCGCCCCGCAGCGGCTGTTCCATGCCCGTCCCCCCTGGCTGTGCCGTCACAGGCCCCGCGATCTGGCCCGCGGGCCCCGCCGCCGCCGCCGTGGCCAGCGCCAGCCCCAGGGCCAGTGCCGCCCCGCCCATCCAACCTGTCATGCTGCTGCCCGCCGCCTGTTGCCCGGTCTGGGCTTCAGGATAGCGCAGCCGCGGCCGCGGGCAAAGCGCCCTGCGGCGGGTCAGGCGGGGGCCAGCCGGCGCGCCGCCAGCCAGCTGGCCAGCGCCATGACGCCCGCGGTGGCCAGGCACAGCGCCAGCCCGCCCAGTTGATAGCTGAGCCCCGACAACAGCGTGCCGATCAGCCGGCCCGCCGCATTGGCCATGTAGTAGAAGCCCACGTCCCGCGTGATCCGCCCCGCATCGCCGAAGGCGAGGATCAGATAGGAATGGACCGAGGAGTTGATGGCAAAGACAAAGCCGAACAGCAGAAGCCCCGCGATCAGCGTGGCCGTCAGCCAGGGCGCAGGCCCGCCCGCCGCCAGCGCGGCCAGCGCCAGCGCAAAGGGGATCGGCACCAGCAGCCCCGCCCAGAGGATGGCCTTGCGCGTGGTTTCCGCCTCGGGCTGGCCCCTGGCCCCCAGCAGGCGGGGGGCTGCGGCCTGCACTGCGCCATAGGCGATGATCCAGGCCGCCATGAAGCCGCCCACCAGGAAGAACGCCTCGCGCCGCCCCTCGGCCGTGCCGTCGGACAGGACGGACTGGAAATAGATCGGGATGCCCACGACGAACCACACGTCGCGCGCGCCGAACAGGAACAGGCGCGCCAGCGACAGGCGGTTCACCCGGGGGTCGTGGGACCGCCAGCCGCCCCAGGCCTCTTCCGATTTCATCCGCCCGGGCAGGCCCGCGGGCAGGAACAGCACGACCGCGACCAGGATGGCGGCCAGCACCGCGGCCATGCCCCAGACCGCGGCCTGGAACCCCGCCAGCGCCAGCAACGCCGCCCCCAGGAAGAAGCCCGCGCCCTTGACCGCGTTCTTGGACCCCGTCAGCGCCGCAACCCAGCGGAAGAGGCCGCCGTCCTCTTTCGGCGCCAGCAGCTTGACCGCCGATTTCGACGACATCTTGGCCAGGTCCTTGGCCACGCCCGAGACGCCCTGGACCGCCATGACGAAGGCGACCGAGGCGATCACGCCCCAGTCCGGGTCCAGCTGCGCCAGCGCCGCCAGCGCCGCGATCTGCAGCGCCAGCCCGCCGTAGAGCGTGGCGGCCAGGCCAAAGCGCGCGGCCAGCCAGCCCGCGGCCAGGTTGGTGACGATCCCCGCCACCTCATAGAGCAGGAACAGCCAGGCCAGCTGGACCGGGGTGAAGCCCAGCGTGTTGAACTGCAGCAGCACCAGCATCCGCAGCGCGCCGTCCGACAGCATGAAGGCCCAGTAGGCCGCGGTGACGGCGGCATAGGCGCGCAGGGGCTGGGCGATCATCGGCAGTCTCCGCCCCCGGCCGGTAAGCGGGGGCTGTCTGCCCCCGCACCCCCGAGGGTATTTGGGTCAAGAGGAAGGGGGACGCGGCTCAGAGACGGGTGGCCACCATGCGGACGATGTCGGCCAGCCGGCAGGAATAGCCCCATTCGTTGTCATACCAGGCGTAGACCTTCACCTGGGTGCCGTTGACCACCATGGTCGAGCCGGCATCGACGATCGAGGAGCGCGGATCGTTGGTGTAGTCGGACGACACCAGCGGGCGGGTTTCGTAGCCCAGGATGCCCCTGAGCGGGCCCTCGGCCGCGGCGGCGAAGAGGGCGTTGACCTCTTCGGCGGTGGTGGGGCGTTCGACCTCGAACACGCAATCGGTCAGCGAGGCGTTCAGCAGCGGCACGCGCACGGCATGGCCGTTCAGCCGGCCCTTGAGTTCGGGATAGATCAGCGTGATGGCGGTGGCCGAACCGGTGGTGGTGGGGATCAGGTTCAGCAGCGCTGACCGGGCGCGGCGCATGTCCTTGGCCGGGCGGTCGACGATGGTCTGGGTGTTGGTCACGTCATGGATCGTGGTGATCGACCCGTGGCGGATGCCCAGGGATTCGTGGATCACCTTGACCACCGGGGCCAGGCAGTTCGTGGTGCACGAGGCCGCGGTGACCAGCGACTGGGACCCGTCGTAGAGGTGATGGTTCACCCCGTAGACCAGGTTCAGCGCGCCGCCGTCCTTGACCGGGGCGCTGACCACGACCTTTTTGACGCCCGCGTCGAAATAGGGGGCCAGCCGCGCCGCCCTGGTGAAGGCGCCGGTGCAGTCGATCACCAGATCGACGCCCATCTCGGCCAGGGGCAGCGCCTCGATCGTCTTTTCATGCGTCAGGCGGATGGTCTGGCCGTTCAGGACCAGCGCGCCGTCCGCCGCCGCGACCGGGGTGTGCCAGCGGCCGTGGACGCTGTCGAATTCCATCAGCAGGGCGTGCTGGGCGGCATCGCCCACGGGGTCGTTCAGCAGCACGAGGTCGCCACCCGCGCCGGTGTCGATCAGGTCGCGCAGGACGAGTTTTCCGATCCGGCCGAGGCCGTTCAAGGCAATGCGGGTCATGCGGTCAGGCCTTTGCTTCGGTATCGGTGCCGATGGCGTCGACGCGGGCCTGCAGCGACAGGCGGCTGAGGCTGTCGAAGGGCAGGGCCACGAAGGCCAGGATGCGGCGGCGCAGGGCGGCATAGGTCTGGGCGAAGACCAGCGCCTTTTCGGCATCGGTTCCGGTCGCCTTGACCGGGTCGGGCAGGCCCCAGTGGCCGGTGATGGGCTGGCCGGGCCAGGGCGGGCATTCCTCGGCCGCGGCCCTGTCGCAGACGGTGAAGACGAAATCCATCTCGATCGCGCCGGGCTGCTGGAATTCCGAGATATGCTTGGACCGAAGGCCCGCCACGTCGTGGCCGTTGCGGCGCAGCACGTCCAGCGCAAAGGGGTTCAGTTCGCTGTTCGGGCGTGTGCCGGCCGAAAAGGCCTGGAACTTGCCGCGGCCCAGGTCGCGCAGCAGCACCTCGGCAAAGATGGACCGGGCGGAATTGCCCGAACAGATGAACAGCACGTCGAAATCGGTGTCGCGCATGGGTGGATCCTTTCGGGGGCCGAGAAGGGGGGCAAGCAGATCCGGCCGCGCACGGCCGACATCGAGGGCGAGATAGCCGATCAGCGCCTCGGCCGTATCCAGATCGACGGCATAGAGCAGCGACCGCCCCTGACGGGTGACGCCGACCAGGCCCGAAGCCGTCAGGTCGGCCAGGTGATGCGACAGCGTGTTCTGCCGCATCCCCAGCGCCTGGGCGATCTCGGTCGGGCGGACGCCCTGCGGGGCAAAGCGCATCAGCAGGCGAAAGATCGCCAGCCGACCATGATGGCCGAGCGTGGCAAAGGCATGGGCGGCGCGGTTCATTTCCATGTTTCCCGAATAGTCGAAGGGATAGCCGCCGTCCAGTGAACCTTTCATGACGGCAGCAGCCAGCCGCCGCGCAGCGCGACCCTCAGCACCTCTCCGGCCGCGGCGCGCTGCGGGCGCGTCATCAGCAGCGGGTCGGGCAGGCCCTCGATGGCTACCCGCAGGTCCCAGTGGCTGCCGCGGAAGGTGGCGCCGGTCACGCGCGCGGGCAGGCCTGCGGGATCGGGCACCAGATCGGCGGGGCGCAGCAGCACGCATCCCGGCCCCGGCCGGGCGGTGGGGGCGGCGCGCACCGTCCAGTCCGACCCGCAGGGCAGGCGCAGCCGGGCCTGCCCGCCCGCGGCGGCCACGACCTGGCACGCGACCAGGCTGCCCTGGCCCACGAAGCCTGCGACAAAGGCATTGGCGGGGCGGTCGTGCAGGTCCTGCGGCGTGGCCAGCTGTTCGATCCGGCCTGCGCGCATCACGGCGACCAGATCGGACAGGGCCATCGCCTCGCGCTGGTCATGGGTGATGAACAGCGTCGTGGTCCCGGCCCGGGCGTGAAAGGCGGACAGCTCCTCCTCCATCGCGGCGCGCAGATGGGGGTCCAGATTGGCCAGGGGCTCGTCCATCAGCACGATGCGGGCGCCGGCGGCAAGACAGCGCGCCAGCGCCACCCGCTGGCGCTGGCCACCCGACAGGTCGGCGGGCCGGCGCGCGGCAAAGCCGCCCAGCGCCACGCTGTCCAGATGCGCGCGCGCCCGGTCGCGCGCCGCGGCCCGGCCCAGCCCCGCCGATTCCAGCGGAAAGGCCACGTTGCCCAGCACATCCATGTGCGGCCACAGCGCATAGGACTGAAAGACCACGCCCACGCCGCGCGCCTCGGGCGGGATGTGCAGGCCGGGGCCGGCGACGGGGCGGCCGTCCAGCGCGATCCGGCCCCCGTCGACCGGATCGAGCCCCGCGATCAGCCGCAGCAGGGTCGACTTGCCGCAGCCCGACGGCCCCAGCACGGTGAAGAAGCAGCCCTGCGGCACCTCGGCCGTCAGCGCATCGACGGCGGCGGTCGCGCCAAAGCGACGGGTCACCTCGGTCAGGCGGATCGACATGGGCCCCTCCTAATCCCGCCAAGGCACGATGCCGGGCGGCAGGCCGCGGCCCAGCCGGTCCAGCAGCGCCATCAGCCCCAGCGTCGCCACCACGCTGACCACCGACATGGCGGCGGCCAGCGTGGTATAGCCGCCGTCCTCGTAGTTGAAGATCACGGTGCCCAGCGTCTCGGTCCCGCGGGTCCAGAGGATCGAGGACAGCGTGACCTCATTCCAGGCCGTCAGCATGACCATGACGGCGCCGGACGCCGCCGCGGGCGCCACCAGCGGCAGGTCGATGCGCCAGAGCCGCCGCCAGAACCCCGCGCCCGACACCCGCGCGGCATCCTGCAGCGCGGGGTCCAGCGCGGCCCAGGCCACGCCCACGGGCTTCAGCCCCAGCGCCAGGAAGGCCGACAGATAGGCCATCAGGATGATCGCATGGGTGCCATAGATCGACAGGCCCAGCACCGGCAGCGGCCGCAGGAAGGCGATGATGAAGGCCACCGAAATCACCAGCCCCGGCACGGCATAGGCGACCTCGGCCGCCAGAACCGCGCCCTGCCCCGCCCGGGCGAACCGCCCGCGCCCCAGCGCCGCCACGGCCAGCGCCAGCCCGGCCACCAGCACGCCCGCCGCCAGCGCCAGCGCCGCCGAATTGGCCAGCGCGCGGGTGGTGACGGCCTGGGTGAACAGCACCTCGCGGAAATGGGTCAGGGTCACGGTGTCCGGGCCCAGCGCCACGCCATAGGTGGGCACCAGCGCGCTGGCCAGCATGGCCAGCAGGGGCGCGGCCACCGTCAGCGCCAGCACCGCCCACAGCCCCGCC
>JACXUX010000328.1 GCA_014763725.1 Rhodobacterales bacterium | reverse complement strand
GCGGCGCGGGGGGCGCCCGCGCTGGGGGTGACGGGGGCGGCGCAGGTCGACTATGCCGCGGCGCAGGACCATGTGGCGCGCACCATCGCCGCCATCGCCCCCCATGACAGCCAGGAGAGGTTCGAGGCCCTGGGCTGCCGGGTGATCCGCGCCCGCGCCCGGTTCACCGGGCGGCAGACGGTCGAGGCGGGCGGGGTGCAGGTCACGGCGCGCCGGGTGGTGATCGCCACCGGCTCGCGCCCGCTGGTGCCGCCGGTGCCGGGGCTGGGGGATGTGCCCTTTCTGACGAACGAGACGATCTTTGCCCTGCGGCAGGCGCCTGCGAATCTGCTGGTGCTGGGCGGCGGGCCGATCGGGATGGAAATGGCCCAGGCGCACCGCCGGCTGGGCTGTGCCGTGACGGTGGTCGAGGGCGCCCGCGCCCTGGGGCGCGAGGATCCCGACCTGGCCGCCGTGGTACTGGACCGGCTGCGGGCCGAGGGCGTGACGATCCGCGAGGGCGTGCCGGTGGCCCGCGTCTCGGGCCAGGATGGCGTCACGCTGCATCTGGCCGATGGCGGCACGGTGACGGGCAGCCACCTGCTGGTGGCGGCGGGGCGGGTGCCGGCGCTGGACGATCTGGGGCTGGAGACCGCGGGCGTGGCGCGGGACGCGCGCGGCATCCGGGTCGATGCGCGGCTGCGGTCGGTGACGAACCGGCGCGTGTTCGCGGTGGGCGATGCCGCAGGCCAGGGGCAGTTCACCCATCTGGCGGGCTATCACGCGGGCCTGGTGGTCCGGCAGGCGCTGTTCGGCCTGCCTGCCCGCGCGCGCGCCGACCACATCCCGCGCGCCACCTATACCGATCCCGAACTGGCCCAGGTTGGCCCGACCGAGGCCGAGGCCCGAACGGCGGGGCTGGAGGTGCAGGTCCTGTCCTGGCCGCTGGCGCAGAACGACCGCGCCCTGGCCGAGGGTCGGCCCGAGGGGCTGGTCAAGGTGCTGGTCCGGCGCGGCCGGGTGATCGGCGCGGGGATCGCGGGCGCGGGGGCGGGCGAGCAGATCGCCTTCTGGTCGCTGGCCGTGGCGCAGCGTCTGCGGATTTCCGCCGTCGCCGGGGTGGTTCTGCCCTATCCGACCCGGTCCGAGGCGGGAAAGCGGGCGGCAGGGGCCTATTACACGGCGCGGCTCTTTGATAACCCGAGGGTGCGGCAGCTGGTGCGTCTGGTGCAGCGCCTGCTGCCCTGAGGCATGCGCGGGCGGAGGCCCCGGGGGGCTGCCGGCCCCCCGGACCCCCCGGGGGTATTTGGATCAAGAGGAAGGGGCAGGGGGCGTGTTCAACACCCTGTCGGGGCGGTTCCTGCTGTTGACGGTGGCCTTCGTCATGCTGGCGGAGGTGCTGATCTTCGTGCCCTCGATCGCGCGGTTCCGCGCGGACTATCTGCTGTTGCGGCTGGAGAAGGCGCAGATCGCCTCGCTGGCGACGCTGGCGACCGAGGATCTGATCTCGGCCGAGCTGGAGCGCGAGCTGCTGGCCAATGCCGGGGTCTACAACGTCGTGCTGCGGCGCGATGCGGTGCGCCAGCTGGTGCTGTCTTCGCCCATTCCGGGCGAGGTGGCCGAGACGCATGACCTGCGGCAGTCGGGGCCCTGGCAGCTGATCCGCGATGCGGTGGATGTGCTGCGCAGGCCGGAAAACCGGCTGATCCGGGTGATCGGCAATCCGGTGCAGGATGCGGGCCTGCTGATCGAGGTGACGATGGACAGCGCGCCGCTGCGGGCGGCGATGGTGGACTATGGCCAGCGCATCCTGTGGCTGTCGGCGCTGATCTCGGTCATGACGGCGGTGCTGCTGTTCCTGGCGGTGCGGATGCTGATGGTGCAGCCGATCCGCCGCGTGGTGCGGCACATGACGGCCTATGCCGAGGCGCCCGAGGATGCCCGCCGCATCATCGCGCCCACCGCGCGGGTGCATGAGTTGCGCGAGGCCGAGGAGGCGCTGGCGCGGATGCAGACGCAGCTGACCGCGGCGCTGCGGCAGAAGGCGCGGCTGGCGCAGCTGGGCGAGGCGGTGGCCAAGGTCAGCCATGACCTGCGCAACATCCTGACCACGGCGCAGCTGTTCGCCGACCGGATCGAGGACAGCGCCGACCCCGCCGTCGCGCGGGCCGCGCCCAAGCTGGTGGGGTCGATCAGCCGGGCGGTCAGCCTGTGCGAAAGCACGCTGGCCTTCGGCAAGGCCGAGGAGCCGCCGCCGCGGCTGACGCGGTTCGCGCTGCGCCCGCTGGCCGAGGATGTGCTGGAGGGCGAGGGCCTGGGCGCCGAAGGCGCGGTGGTGGCGCTGACCGACATCGCGCCGGGGCTGGTGGTGCGGGCCGATCCCGAACAGCTCTATCGCGTGTTGGCCAATCTGGTGCGCAATGCCCGCCAGGCGCTGGAGGCCACGGGGGCGGGCGGCACGATCGAACTGGCCGCGGGCGAGGATGAGCAGAGCTGGTGGATCCGGGTGGGCGACACCGGGCCCGGCCTGCCCGCCAAGGCGCGCGAGAACCTGTTCCACGCCTTTTCCGGCGGGGCGCGCAAGGGCGGCACGGGGCTGGGCCTGGCCATCGCGGCCGAGCTGGTGCGCGGGCATGGCGGGTCGCTGGAGCTGAGCCGCAGCGATTCCAAGGGCACCGAATTCGTGATCCGCCTGCCGCGCGAGGCGGCCCCGGGTCTTGATCCGGACTGACATTTTTCGGGCTTGCATGTTCCGGCGGGGGGGGCTAAACCCCGGCTCCACGACGGACCCGTAGCTCAGCTGGATAGAGCATCAGACTACGAATCTGAGGGTCGGGCGTTCGAATCGCTCCGGGTCCGCCATTTTCCATTCAGTCGATGCGTGCAAGGACGGGCTTGGCCGTGGGCCTGTGCGCCTGTGCCATGGGCATCCAGCGCGGCGTTTCGGGCTGTGCCGAAGGGGACCGGCGCGGGGG
>JACXUX010000052.1 GCA_014763725.1 Rhodobacterales bacterium | reverse complement strand
CAGCATGCCCGCGCCCCCTCCCGAACCTCGCGCAGGATCGACCTTGCCATGAACAGGGCAGACCGGCGAGGGTCCATGTGATCATCCGGGATGGAACAGCTAGGAAAGGCGGCGGGCCGGGGTCAATTCCTGACCTGACGTCACGGTTTCGTGACGGCCGGGCGCGGCGCGCCCGCCCGCAGGTTCAGCCAGTTGCCCAGCAGGATCAGCGCGCCGCCCAGCGCCACGGCGGTCTTGATCGGCTCGGCATAGACCAGCATCCCCACCACCGCGATCAGCGGAAGGCGCGCGAAATCCACCGGCACCACCACCGCGGCCGGGGCCAGCGTCAGCGCCGTGGTCAGGCAGGCATGCGCGACCAGCCCCGCCACCCCGATCAGCGCGACCCAGGGCCAGGCCGCGGCCGAGGGCCAGGCGATGTCGCCATCCCAGCCCGCGGTGGCCAGTCCAAAGCCCGCCTGCATCACCGTCAGCCAGAACAGGATCGAGATCGCCGCCTCGTGCCGGGTCAGCCGCTTGGTGAAGATGGTCGATCCGGCAAAGCCGATGGCGCTGGCCGCCGCGGCCAGCACGCCGGGGTTCAGCGCGCCGAAATCGGGCCGCGCCACGATCAGGATGCCCAGAAACCCCAGCGCCGCGGCCAGCGCGCGGGCGCGGGTGATCGGCTCGGCCAGCAGCCAGGGCCCCAGCAGGATCACCCACAGGGGCGAGGTGAATTCCAGCGCAAAGACCTGCGCCAGCGGGATCGCCGTCAGCGACCAGAACCACAGGTTCTGCCCGCCGAAGTGAAAGACATTGCGCACCAGATGCGTGCGCAGCCGGTTCGCGCGGATGCGCCCCAGCCGGCCCGCCGCGCAGCCCAGGGCCAGGATCAGCCCCAGCCCGATCAGCGACCGCCAGAGCATCAGCTCGAACGTGTCCAGTTCCGCGGCCACCGACCGGCCCGCCACCGCCATCGCGGTAAAGGACGCGACCGACCCCGTCATCCACAGCGCCGCGGCCAGCGGGCGATAGGGGGCGGCTGAGGGGACGGGTGCGGCGGTCATGCCGCCTTGTGGCGCGGGCCGCGCGCCCTGTCCAGCCGCCGCCCTAGCCGCGCGTCACCTGCAGCGCGGCCAGCCCGTGGAAGTGGTAGGTATCGGCATAGCGCGGCCGGCCCGCCAGCGTCAGCCCGGGCAGGCGGGCGAACAGCACGGGCAGCGCCACCTGCAGCTCCAGCCGCGCGAGCGGCGCGCCGATGCAGAAATGCAGCCCCGCGCCAAAGGACAGATGCGGCCGCACCGGCCGGCGCGGGTCGAACCGCGCGGGCGCCTGCCAGTTCGCGGGGTCGCGGTTGGCCGCGGCCAGCAGCAGGCCCACCCGGTCGCCCGGGGCGAAGCGGTGGCCCATCACCTCGACCGGTTCATAGGCCCAGCGGGTGAACAGATGCAGCGGCGGGTCGTGGCGCAGGATCTCCTCGACCGTGGCCTCGATGCGGTCGGGCGTCAGGTGATCGGCCGCGCGGCCCTGCGCCAGCAGCGCGCGCACACCGTTGCCGATGCTGTGCACCGTCGCCTCATGCCCTGCGTTCAGCAGCAGGATGCAGGTCGCGATCAGCTCTTCTGCGGTCAGCCGGTCGCCGCCCTCGGCCTCGGCCGCGATCAGATGGGTGATCAGGTCGTCGGCGGGGCGGTGGCGGCGGTCCTCGACATGGCCGCGCAGGAAGGCGGCGAAGTCCGCCGCCGCCTGCGCCGCGGCCTCTTCCATCGCGCGGGTGCGGCCGGCCTGATACATGCCCACCATGGCATGCGACCAGGCCAGCAGATCGCAGGCCCGATCCTCGGGCACGCCCAGCAGGCGCGCGATCACGATCACCGGCAGCTTCTGGGCAAAGGCGGGCAGCAGGTCGAAGGGGCCGTCCTGCGGCAGCGCGTCGATCAGGTCATGCGACAGCTGCGCGATCTCGGGCGCCAGCCCCGCGATGCGCCGGCTGGTGAAGGCGCGCAGCGCCAGCGCGCGCAGCCGGGTGTGGCGCGGCGGCTCCAGCTCCAGCATGGAATGATCCTCGACCGCGTGGAAGGCGGCCAGATGGTCGGGCACCGGGGCGCGACGGTCGGCGGGGATCTCGCGCCCGAACCGGCGGTCGCGCAGGATCGCATTCACCGCCGCGGCCGAGGTCGTGCAGACCAGGTCATAGTCGGCCCAGTGAAAGAACCGGCCCGCGGCGCGGGCGCGTTCATAGAACGGATAGGGGTTCTGCACGAACCGGGGAGCGGTCGGGGATTGGGTCAGGCTGTCCATGCGACAGGCTTAGGGGCGGGCAGCGCGCGCATCAAGCCGCGGCGCATGCGTGGCGACCATCACGCCGGCCACCACCAGCACGGCGCCCGCCGCCTGCGGCCAGGCCCAGGCCGACCCCAGCGCCCAGGCCAGCAGCATGACGTAGAAGGGCGTCGCATTGCCGTGCAGGCTGGCAACCCCGATGCCCAGCCGCCCGACCGACACGATCCACAGCAGTTGCGACACCCCGATCGCCCCGGTGCCAAAGACGATCAGCGCCGCCAGCTGCGGCCAGCCCAGCCGCGCCCGGTCGGGCGGGCCGGTCACCGCGGCCTCGATCCCTGCGGCCAGCGTGCCCACCAGCGCCGCGCCGGTGATGGTGGCGGCCGTGCGCCCCAGCGCGGTCAGTTCGGGGAAGGCGCGCACCGTCTCGCGCGAGGTCCAGGTAAAGGCCAGGACCGAGCCGAAGGCAAAGACCGCCCCCAGCCCCAGGCCGAAATCGGCCAGCCGCACCGCATAGGCCGCGATGCCCCCCGCCAGCGACAGCGCCAGCCCCAGGATCAGCCGCAGGCTGGCGCGGCGGGTGCCCGAGATCACTTCCATCCCCACGCCGACGGCGGGGATCATGGCCGAGATGATCGCCACCGTAACCGCATCGGTGCGCGCCTGGGCCATGACCAGACAGACCGCGCCGCCGACAAAGCCCACCGACCCCACCAGCGCCGCCCGCCGCCAGTCGACGCGGGCCAGCGCCGCGCGGCCCTCGATCGCCAGCCACAGCCGCGCCGCCGTCAGCTGCAGCGGCGGCAGCCGGCCGATCACCCAGTCGGCCGCCGGCAGCCCCGCCGCCCAGACCAGCATCGAGGCCATGCAGGCCAGATGCGCCGCCGCCATGGCCCCCGGGCGGTCGACGCCCGGGCCCGGTCGGGGGTGCCACCTCAGCCCGCCAGCGCCGCCACGATGGCGCCGAAATCGGCCGCCTTCAGGCTGGCCCCGCCGACCAGCGCGCCATCGACATTGGACACGGCAAAGATCTCGGCCGCATTGCCGGGCTTGACCGACCCGCCATACAGCAGCCGGACCCCCGCGGCATCGCCCATCCGCGCGGCCAGCAGCGCGCGCAGGCGGTCGTGGACCTCGGCGATCTCGGCCAGGGTGGGGGTGCGCCCGGTGCCGATGGCCCAGACGGGTTCATAGGCCACGACCAGATTGGCCGCCGTGGCGCCCGCGGGGATCGATCCCGCCATCTGCGCCTCGATCACTGCCAGCGTGGCGCCGGCATCGCGCTGGCCCTCGGTCTCGCCCACACAGACGATGGCGGTCAGCCCGGCGGCCCAGGCGGCCTGGACCTTGGCCGCCACTGCGGCATCGGTTTCGCCATGGTCGGCGCGGCGTTCGCTGTGGCCCAGGATGACATGGGTCGCCCCCGCATCGGCCAGCATCGCGGCCGAGACATCGCCCGTATGCGCGCCCGCGGCCCGGGCATGGCAGTCCTGCCCGCCCAGCGCCAGACGCCCCGCGGCCAGCGCCGCCATGGGCGCCAGCAGGGTGGCGGGCGGACAGATCAGAACCTCGCAGCCCGGCGCGGGATGGGCGGCGATCAGCGCCTCGACCTCGGCCAGATCGGCCCGCAGCCCGTTCATCTTCCAGTTCCCGGCAGCCAGTCTGCGCATCGGCGGTCCCCTCCCTTGGTGCTTGCCCCGTCAGGGTTACGGGAAAGCCGCGCCGCAGGGAAGCGGCCAAGGCCCCCCGCGACGCCCGGGCGCAGCGCCGGGGCAGGAAGCCCGGAGTTTTGCAAAACTCCGGGCAAATTTCCTGCAGGAAATTTGCCGCGCGCAGGCGGTGGCGGCGCGCCCGGTCAGGCGGCCGGGGCGTCCTTGAACTTGATCGACTCGCCGCAGCCGCAGGCCTCTGCCACGTTGGGGTTGCGGAAGGTGAACTTCGCGTCCAGCAGCGAGGTCTCGTAGTCGATCACGGTGCCGATCAGGAACATCTGCGCCATGGGCGCGATCAGCACCCGCGCCCCGTCCTGTTCGACGACCTCGTCCAGCGGGTTCACCTCGGTCACATAGTCCATGGTGTATTCCATGCCGGCGCAGCCGCCCTTCTTGACGCCGATGCGCAGGCCCTGGCGGCCGTCGCGCGCCATCAGCCGGGCGATCTGCCGGGCGGCGGCAGGGGTCAGGGTGACGGCGGCCTTGCCGGGAATGCCGAACATTAGCGGGCTCCTTCGATCACTGGGTCAAAGATAGGCCCGCGATCCCGCTTTCTCAAGCCCGCAGCGGCCGCGCCGGATTGCCAGCCACGGTGACGCCCGCGGCCACGTCGCGCGTGACCACCGCGCCCGCGCCGATCACCGCGCCGTCGCCCACCGTCACCCCGGGCAGCAGGATCGCGCCGCCGCCGATCCAGACATCGGCGCCGATGGTGATCGGTCGGCCCCATTCCAGCCCGGCTGCGCGCGCCGCAGCCTCGCGCGGGTGGTCGGCGGTCAGGATCTGCACATGGGGCCCGATCTGGGTGCGCGCGCCGATGCGGATTTCGCAGACATCCAGCATGACCGCGCCGTAGTTCACGAAACAGCCCGGTCCGAAGTGGATGTGCCGGCCATAGTCGACGTGAAAGGCCGGGCGGATCACGGCGCCGTTCCACGTCCCCAGCAGGTCGGTCAGGATCGACGCACGCGCCGCATCCTCGCCATAGACCGTGGCGTTGTAGTCGCGCATCAGCCGTTGCGCGGCCTTGCGCAGCGCGACCAGCCCGGGGTCGCCCGGATCATAGGGCTGCCCCGCCAGCATCCGGTCGCGCATGGTCCCGGTCACATGAAGCCCAGTTCCAGCCGCGCCTCGTCCGACATCATCTCCATCCCCCAGGGCGGGTCAAAGGTCATGTGGACCTCGACCTGCTTCACGCCCGCCAGGGGTTCGACCGCATCGGCGACCCAGCCCGGCATCTCGCCCGCCACGGGACAGCCCGGCGCTGTCAGCGTCATGGTGATGTCCACGGCATTCTCGGGGCTGATCTCGATCGTGTAGACCAGACCAAGGTCAAAGATGTTCACCGGGATCTCGGGGTCATAGACGGTGCGGCAGGCCTCGACCACCGCGGGATACAGCGGATGTTCGGTGCTTGACGGGCGGATCAGGGGCTGGCCCTCGATCTTGTCCGGGGTCTGGTTCATGGCGGCCTCGCAGTTTCCGACAGAACATATAGGGAAATGCCCCCCGAGGTCCAGAGGGCCCGCAGCCTAGCCGCCACGCCTGCGCCGCGCGGGCGTGGGCCGCACCGCCCGTTCGATCAGATCGTAGAGATCGCCCGCCACGTTGCGCCCCGAGGCCTGTTCGATCCCCTCGAACCCGGGCGAGGAGTTCACCTCCAGCACCCGCGGCCCGTCGGCCGCGCGCAGCATGTCCACCCCGCACAGCCCCAGGCCAAAGGCCCGCGCCGCGCGGGTGGCGATCTCGCGCTCGGCCCGGCTCAGGCGGACCGGTTCGGCCGTGCCGCCCTGGTGCAGGTTCGACCGGAACTCGCCCGGCGCCGCGCGCCTGCGCATCGCGGCCACCACCCGCCCGTCGACCACCAGCGCGCGGATGTCCTCGCCCTTGGCCTCGGCCACGAAATCCTGCACCAGAAAATTCGCCTTCAGCCCGCGAAAGGCCGAGATCACCGATTGCGCGGCCTTCTTCGTCTCGGCCAGCACCACGCCCTTGCCCTGGCTCGATTCCAGCAGCTTGACCACCAGCGGCGCCCCGCCCGCCAGCGCGATCAGGTTGTCGGTATCCTTGGGGCTGGCGGCAAAGGCCGTGGCCGGCATCGGAATGCGCGCCCGCGCCAGGATCTGGTGGGCATGCAGCTTGTCGCGGCTGGCCAGGATCCCCTCAGGCGGGTTGACCAGGAACGTTCCCCGCGCCTGCAGCTGGCGCAGCACCGCCGCGCCATAGGCCGTCACGCTGACCCCCACCCGCGGCACCACCGCGTCGCAATGCGGCAGCCGCTTGCCGTCGTCATGCAGGTCGGGCGCCAGCGGCCCCAGCGCCATGTAGCAGCGCACGGTGTCCAGCACCTCGACGACATGGCCGCGCGCCTCGCCCTCGGCCACGATCCGGCGGGTGGAATGCGCGCCGCCCTCGCGGCTCAGCACCGCGATGCGCAGCGTGCGCGCGGGCGCCGCCGTGGCCACCGCCGCGCTGTGATAGCAGTCATAGCCCAGCGCGGGCATCAGGCAGCTCTCGGTCGGGCTGACCACCACGCCCTCGCCCAGCGCCTGCCGGCCCAGCAGCATCCGGTAGGCCATCGCCCCGCGGTCGGTCAGCGACACCTCGATCGGCCAGACCTGCCCGCCCAGCGCCAGTTCGGTGCCGATCACGAACCGCTCCTCGGCCTCGCCATTCGAACTGACCACCTCGCGCCGGTCCAGGATCGGCGCCGAACAGGCGATCGCCACATCCTCGCGCCCCGGGATCGGCTGCACGGCAAGCGCACATGCGGCGCCGCCACCGGCCCGAAGGGTTCGATGTCAAAGGCATGCAGCGCCGAGGTGCGCGCCCCCGTATCCACCTTGGCGCGGATCGCGGGCAGGCCCAGGCCCGGCAGCGCCACCCATTCCTCCCACCCCAGCCGCCGCAGCGGCGGGCCGGCCTGATCGTCCATCGCATCCTCCGCCGCCCATCCGCGGACAGTCCCCCCTCCTGCCACCGAATCCGCAAGAATTCGTGACAGCCCGCCCTTCCCACGGCGGCCCTGACGTCCTAGACACCCCGCACCCCGGGTCCTTCCTCTTGACCCAAATACCCCGGGGTCCGGGGCAGCGCCCCGGCCCATCGGCAGGAGCATCGGCATGGCTTCGGGATTCGGCTTCACCCTGGCGGCAACCGACGGCAAGGCGCGGACCGGCACGATCACCACCCCGCGCGGCACGATCCGCACCCCGGCCTTCATGCCCGTGGGCACCGCGGCCACCGTCAAGGCCATGCTGCCCGACAGCGTGGCCGCCACCGGGGCCGACATCCTGCTGGGCAACACCTACCACCTGATGCTGCGCCCGGGCGCCGAACGCATCGCGCGGCTGGGCGGGCTGCACCGCTTCATGAACTGGGACCGCCCGATCCTGACCGATTCCGGCGGCTTCCAGGTCATGAGCCTGTCTTCCTTGCGCAAGCTGACCGAGGAGGGCGTGCGCTTCTCCAGCCACATCGACGGCTCGAAGCACCTGCTGTCGCCCGAACGCAGCATGGACATCCAGCGCCTGCTGGGGTCCGACATCGTGATGTGCTTCGACGAATGCCCCGCGCTGCCCGCCACCGACGCCCAGGTGGCCGAGGCGATGCGCCGGTCGATGCGCTGGGCCCGCCGCTCGCGCGAGGCCTTCGGCGACCGGCCGGGGCATGCGCTCTTTGGCATCATGCAGGGCGGCGTCACGCGCGAGCTGCGCGAGGAAAGCGCCGCCGCCCTGCGCGAGATCGGCTTCGACGGCTATGCCGTCGGCGGCCTCGCAGTGGGCGAGGGGCAGGAGGCCATGTTCGGCGTGCTCGACTATGCCCCCGACCTGCTGCCCGCCGACCGGCCGCGCTATCTGATGGGCGTGGGCAAGCCCGACGACATCGTGGGCGCGGTCGAACGCGGCATCGACATGATGGACTGCGTGCTGCCCACGCGGTCGGGCCGCACCGGCCAGGCCTGGACCCGGCGCGGCCCCGTGAACCTGAAGAACGCCCGCCACCAGGACGACCCCCGCCCGCTGGATGCGGACTGCACCTGCCCCTGCTGCCGCAGCTACAGCCGGGCCTATCTGCACCATGTCTTCCGGTCGGAAGAGATCATCAGCGCCATGCTGCTGACCTGGCACAACCTGCACTATTTCCAGGACCTGATGGCGGGCCTGCGCGCGGCCATCGCGGCGGGGGGGCTGGCGGTGTTCGTGGCCGACTTCCACGCCCTGCGGGCGCAGGGGGACATTCCCCCGCTCTGACCCGGCGCGGCCGCCGGGGGATCAGTTGCCGCGGGTGGCGAACAGGCCCGCATCCTCGGCCGCGCGGCGCAGGGCGCGGGTCTTGTTCACGGTTTCCTGCCACTCGGCCTCGGGGTCGCTGTCATAGACCACGCCGCCGCCGGCCTGGGTATACAGGACCTGATCCTTGATCACCGCGGTGCGCAGCGCGATGCACATGTCCATCTCGCCATTCGCGGCGAAATAGCCCACGCCGCCGCCATAGACGCCGCGCTTCTCGGGCTCCAGCTCGTCGATGATCTGCATCGCCCGCACCTTGGGCGCGCCCGACACCGTGCCCGCAGGCAGCCCCGCCAGCAGCGCCGACAGCGCGTCCTGATCCGGCCGGATCCGCCCCGTCACGTTCGACACGATATGCATGACGTGGCTGTAGCGTTCGATGATGAACTGTTCGGTCGGCTTGACCGTGCCCACCTGCGACACCCGGCCCACGTCGTTGCGGCCCAGGTCCAGCAGCATCAGATGTTCGGCGCGTTCCTTGGGGTCGGCCAGCAGGTCGGCCTCGAGCGCGCGGTCCTCCTCGGGGGTGGCGCCGCGCGGGCGGGTGCCGGCGATGGGGCGGATCGTCACCTCGCCCTCGCGCAGGCGGACCAGGATCTCGGGGCTGGCGCCCACCACCTGGAACCCGCCGAAGTTGAAGAAGAACAGGAAGGGCGAGGGGTTGGTGCGGCGGAGCGAGCGGTAGAAGGCAAAGGGCGGCAGGGCAAAGCGCTGCGCCCAGCGCTGGCTGGGCACCACCTGAAAGATGTCGCCCGCGCGGATATAGTCCTTGGCGCGTTCGACGGCGGCCTTGTAGCCGTCCTTGGTGAAGTTCGACACCGCCTCGCCCGGGGGGGCGGCCTCGCCCAGATCGCGGCTGCTGGCGGGCGCGCGGTCCAGATCGCGCAGCGCATCCATCACCCGTTCCGCCGCCTGGGCATAGCCCGCGCGCGCCGACAGGCCCTGGGCCACCCAGGCCGGAGCCACCACCGTCACCTCGCCCTTGACCCCGTCCAGCACGGCGACGACCGAGGGGCGCATCAGCACCGCATCGGGCAGGCCCAGCACGTCGGGGTTCACGTCCGGCAGATGTTCGACCAGCCGGATCATGTCGTAGCCCAGATAGCCGAACAGCCCGGCGGCGGCCGAGGGCAGGTCGCCCGGCATCTCGATCCGGCTTTCGGCGATCAGCGCGCGCAGGGTGTCCAGCGGGTGGCCGTCCAGCGCGCGAAAGGCCGCCGGGTCGAACCGCGCCTCGCGGTTGATGCGGCTTTGGGTGCCGTGGCACTGCCAGATCAGGTCGGGCTTCATGCCGACGATGGAATAGCGGCCGCGGACCTCGCCCCCCGTCACCGATTCCAGCAGGAAACTGTCGGCCCGCGCCTCGGTCAGCTTCAGCATCAGCGACACGGGCGTGTCCAGATCGGCGGCCAGGCGGGCATAGACGACCTGGTTCTGCCCGCGCGCCCAGCCGCGTTCGAAGTCCTCGAAAGAGGGGATCAGTTTCATGCGTCCCCCTTCAGCGGAACTGCGCGTTGACCGCGGCGATGGCGGCGTCGTCCAGGCGGATGCCCGCCTCGGCCATCTTGGCGGCGGCAAAGGCCTGGCCGGCATCCTGGGCCAGGGCGCGGGCGATCTCGGCCCGCAGGGCGCCGGCCAGCGCCTGGCCCTGGTCCGAGGCGGGGTCGGCCGGGATCACGGCATCCAGCCGCAGCACGCCCACGAAGCCGCCCTCGGCCACCACCTGCGCCTGACCGGGGTCCAGGGCAAAGGCGGTCTCGATCACCGCGGCAGGCGCGCCGTCCAGAAAGCCGTCGCGCGTCATGGCGGACACCACCTGGGCAGTGCCCCAGGCGCCGGGCTGGGCGCCGGCCGCGATGGCGGCGGCGGCCTCTTCGGCGCGCGCGGTCAGGGCGCGGGTCAGGGCGGCGGCACGCGCGCCCTCGGCCACCTGATCGGCCACGCTGTCATAGGGGCGCAGGGCGGGCGGCACGATCTCGTCCAGCCGCAGCGCGACCAGCCCGCCGTCGTCCAGCTCGATCAGCTCGGGGAAGTCGCCCTCGGCCACGGCCTCGGCCGCCTCGCGGAACGCGGTGTAGCCCGCCATCGGGTGGTCGACACCCGGGACATAGTCCAGCGTGCCCAGCGTCAGGCCGGCCTCGGTGGCCAGATCCTCAAGGCTCGCGCCGCCGGCCAGCAGGTCGTCCAGCGCCTCGATCCGGTCCAGAATGTCGCGGCGCGCGGCGTCCAGGCGCGCCTCTTCCGACAGCGCCTCGCGCGCCTGGTCGAAGGTGGTTTCCTGTGCGGCAAGCACCCCGTTCATGCGGAACAGCGCCGGCCCCAGGTCCGAGGGCAGCGGCCCCGCCACCCCGGGTTCGGCCAGCGCAAAGACCGCGGCCCCCGCAGCGCCCAGGTCGGCCTGCGTCACGTCGCCCAGATCGGTATCGGCCAGCTTCAGCCCGCGTTCCGCGACCAGCGCGTCGAAGCTCTCGCCCGCGTCCAGCCGCGCCCGGGCGGCCTGGGCCTCGGCCTCGGTGGCAAAGACCAGCCGTTCGACCAGCCGCCGTTCGGGGATGACGAATTCGGCGATCCGTTCGTCATAAAGCGCGCGCAGCGCGGCCTCGTCCACCGCCATGTCGGGGGCGACATCGGCGGGCAGGACCGCGGCATAGGTGATCCGCCGCATCTCGGGCGCGGTGAAGGCGTCCGGGTTTTCGTCGTAATGGGCGCGCAGCGCCGCGGCATCGGGTTCGGGCAGGGGTTCGGGCAGGTCGGCCTCGGTCAGCGCGACCAGGGTGAAGGCGCGTTCCTCCGCGATCCAGGCCAGCAGCCGGTCGACCATGGTCTGCGGCGCCTCAAAGCCCGAGGCGACTGCCCCCTGCAGCAGAGCGCGCGCCACGTCGTCTCGCACGCGGGCTTCGAACGCGGCCTCGGTCAGGTCGTTGCGGTCCAGGGTAAAGCGATAGGTCTCGCGGTCGAAGCCGCCGGTGACGCCCTGAAAGGCGGGCATGGCGGTGATTTCCTGCGCCACCCGCGCATCGCCCACCGACAGGCCAAGGCGCGCGGCCTCATTGTCCAGGGCGGCGGTCAGGATCAGCCGTTCGCGCACCTGCCGGTCCAGCCCCAGCGCCTGGGCCTGGGCAAAGGGCAGCGGCTGGCCGATCTGGGCCTGAAAGGCCTGCAGCTCCTCGTTCAGGGCGCGGGCATAGTCGTCCGTGCGGATGGGCCGGTCGCCCACGCGGCCGATCTGGGTGATCGTGCCGCCGAAATTGCCCGCGCTGAAGCCCGCAAGCCCCACGATCAGCAGCGCCAGCAGCCCGTAGACGACGATGCTGCCCGCCTTGCCCTTGCTGCGCCTGCCGTCCGCCTCTGCCATCCGCCTACCCCCTTGCCTGTGGCGCCTGTCTAAGCGGTCGGGCGCAGGGGGGCAAGATGGCCTCAGGCCCGCAGGGCGGCAAGCCGGTCGAACAGAGTGCCGATCGTCGCGGTGTCGATGTTGGCAAAGGCGATGCGCAATTCGCGCGCGCCCTGCGGGTCGCCCGCGGGTCGGAACATCGTGCCGGGCAGCATCAGCACGCCCGCCTCGCGCACCAGCCGGCGGCAGAGGTCGGGCGAGGCCTCGGCAAAGGGATGTTCGGCATAGGCGAAATAGGCCCCGCAGCCCAGCACCCGCCAGCCGGGCAGGGCCGCCAGGCCCGCCTGCATGGCGGCGCGGCGGGCCAGGATCTCGTCCCGTTCGCCCGCCACCCAGTCGCCCAGGTTCCGCATGCCCCACAGCGCCGCGATCTGGCCCAGCTGGTTCGGGCAGATCGCCACGGTGTCCAGGAACTTTTCCACCTGCGCCAGCTGGCCCGTATCGGCGACGATGGCGCCCACCCGGTGGCCGGTCAGCCGATAGGCCTTGGAAAAGCTGTAAAGATGCACCAGCACCCCCGCCCAGTCGGGATCGGCGAACAGGTCGTGCGGCCGCCCGCCGTCGCGCGGCGAATGGCGGCTGTCAAAGTCGCGATAGGTCTCGTCCACTACCAGTGCCAGGCCATGCGCCCGCGCCAGATCGCGAAAGGCCGCCAGAACCGCCGCCGGATATTCCGCCCCGCCGGGGTTGTTGGGGCTGACAAGCACAAGGGCCCGCGTCCGCGGCGTGATCAGCCGCGCGGCCTGGTCCGGGTCGGGGATAAGGCCGTCCCCCGCCGGCAGCGGCACGGTGCGCACACCCGCCATGTCCAGCCACATCTTGTGGTTGAAATACCAGGGCGTGGGCAGGATCACCTCATCCCCCGGACCGGCCAGCGTCGCCATGACCGCGCAAAAGGCCTGGTTGCAGCCGTGGGTGATCGCCACCTGATCCGGCGCGATGCGCCCGCCACAGGCGCGCGACCATTGCGTGGCGATCTCGGCCCGCAGGGCAGGCAGTCCCAGGACGGGACCGTAGAGATGCGCCGCATCCTCGGTCAGCGCGGCCTCGGCCAGGGCCTGACGCAGGGCCAGCGGCGGAGGCGCCACGGGGGCGGCCTGGCTGACGTTGATCAGCGGCCGGTCTGGGGGAAACACCATCCCCTCAAGCCAGCGCCGCGCCTCCATCACGGGCGGGGCATCGGTGGCAGACAGGGCGGCGGTCAGGGGCAGGGTCATGGGCGGGCCTTCGTTCGGAACGCCCCGATCCTTGCCCGGTTTGTTCC
>JACXUX010000051.1 GCA_014763725.1 Rhodobacterales bacterium | reverse complement strand
CTGAGCCGCCTCCACAACCTGACCGTTCCGTCGGCTCAGGCCCTGATCTCGCGGAGACGGGGGGCAAAATTGGGTGCCGATCCGGGGTCAATTTTGCGTTCCGGTTGACACCGAACATTCCCAGTCGCAGGGGCTGGGCATAGGTCTGGGTGAAGATCGCCCAGTCGCGCAGGGTGTAGGCATTGAACATCCAGGCCCAGCTTGCCACCCGCACCAGACCCCCGCGCAGCGGCAGGCCAGACTTGGCCTTGATCTGGGCAATGATGAACTTGAACCCGGGCAGCGGCAGCTCTGCGCCCGTCTCGCTGCGCATCGTCGGCGTCCTGAGATCGACACGGTCCACCCCGAACCACCGAGGATCGCGATATTCCAGGCGCGCAGGCAACCACTGTCCCTCGGACCTGTCCCAGATGATCTCGGTGTAGCTGATGCCCTTGCCGATGCAGTCGAGAATGTCGAACAGTTCGTCGGCCAGTTCGTCGCGATCGAGCCATTTGCGCACCATGTCGGCGCGGGCCAGATCGTCCGGCGCATCCGAGCCCGGCTCGACCGTGACCTCGATCTGGCTGACGGCCCGGCGTCGGGTTCCCAGGACACCCACATAGTGCGGGTCGCGCTCTTCGATCGCCTCGGCCAATCCCGCGTGACTGCCGGTTTCCGTGTCAACGCACATCCGCGGGGGCGGGCAAAGACAAGGGGCCCCGGCGCATTGCGCCGGGGCCCCTGCAAGGGCGTCGGACGGCGGGGGCGATCAGCCCTCGGCCGGTTCGTCCTTCTTTTCCCTTTCGGGCGCGATTTCCTCGCCCGTTTCCTGGTCGACCATCTTCATGCCCAGGCGGACCTTGCCGCGTTCGTCAAAGCCCAGCAGCTTGACCTTGACCTCCTGGCCTTCCTTCAGCACGTCGGAGGGGTGGTTCAGCCGCTTGGCCGCGATCTGGGACACATGCACCAGGCCGTCGCGCTTGCCGAAGAAGTTCACGAAGGCGCCGAAGTCCACCAGTTTCACCACCTTGCCGGTGTAGATCTGGCCCTCTTCGGGTTCGGCCACGATCGACCAGATCATGTCATAGGCCTTCTTGATGGCCTTCTGATCGTTCGAGGCGATCTTGATCACGCCGTCGTCGTTGATGTCGACCTTGGCGCCGCTGGTCTCGACGATCTCGCGGATCACCTTGCCGCCCGAGCCGATCACTTCGCGGATCTTGTCGGTGGGGATGGTCAGCGTCTCGATCTTCGGCGCGTATTCGCTGAAGCCCTTGGGGTTGGCCAGCGATTTCGCCATCTCGTCCAGGATGTGCATCCGGCCGTCACGGGCCTGGGCCAGCGCCTGTTCCATGATCGCGGGCGTGATGCCGGCGACCTTGATGTCCATCTGCAGGCTGGTGATGCCGTTCGCGGTGCCGGCCACCTTGAAGTCCATGTCGCCCAGGTGATCCTCATCGCCCAGGATGTCGGTCAGCACGGCCCAGCGGCCGTCCTCCTCCAGGATCAGGCCCATGGCGACGCCGGCGACCGGCGCCTTCAGCGGCACGCCCGCATCCATCATCGACAGGGACGACCCGCAGACCGTGGCCATGCTGGACGACCCGTTGGATTCCGTGATCTCGGACACCACGCGCAGCGTATAGGGGAAGTCGGTCGGCGCCGGCAGCACCGCCTGCAGCGCGCGCCAGGCCAGCTTGCCGTGGCCGATCTCGCGCCGGCCGGGCGACCCCACGCGGCCCACCTCGCCCACCGAATAGGGGGGGAAGTTGTAGTGCAGCAGGAAGTTCGACCGGAAGTTGCCGTTCAGCGCGTCGATGATCTGCTCATCCTCGCCCGTGCCCAGCGTGGTCACGCACAGCGCCTGAGTTTCCCCGCGGGTGAACAGGGCCGACCCGTGGGTGCGCGGCAGGACGCCGGTTTCCACCGCGATCGGGCGCACGGTGCGGTTGTCGCGCCCGTCGATGCGCGCGCCGCCGCCGATGATGTCGCCGCGCAGGATCGAGGATTCCAGCTTCTTGATCGCCGAACCCAGGTTGATGTCGGCCAGATCCTCGGCCGGCAGGCGCGACTTGATCGTGTCGACCGCGGCCGAGATGGCGTTCTGCCGTTCCTGCTTGTCACGCAGGGCAAAGGCCGCGCGCATCTCGGCCTCACCCGCCGCCCGGACGCGGCCATAGAGCGCCGAGATGTCGGGGGGCGAGAAGTCGAAGGGTTCGCGGGCGGCCTCTTCGGCCAGGTCGATGATCAGGTCGATCACCGGCTGCATGGCGGCATGGCCGAACTTGACCGCGCCCAGCATCTCGGCCTCGGACAGTTCGTAGGCCTCGGATTCCACCATCATCACGGCGTCCCTGGTGCCCGCGACGACCAGGTCCAGACGCTGCTCGGGGTTGCCGCGCAGGTTCTGCATGTCGTCCATCGCCGGGTTCAGGACATAGTCCCCGCCCGAGAAGCCGACGCGCGCCGCCCCGATCGGCCCCATGAAGGGCACGCCCGAGATGGTCAGCGCGGCCGAGGCCGCGATCATCGCCACGATGTCGGGGTCGTTGACCAGGTCGCAGGACAGCACGGTGGCCATCACCAGGACCTCATGCTTGAAGCCCTCGACGAACAGCGGGCGGCAGGGACGGTCGATCAGGCGGGAAACCAGGGTTTCCTTTTCCGAAGGCCGCGCCTCGCGCTTGAAGAAGCCGCCCGGGATCTTGCCGGCGGCATAGTATTTTTCCTGATAATGCACGGTCAGCGGGAAGAAGTCCTGCCCCGGCTTGGCCTGCTTGGCAAAGGTCACGTTGGCCATGACGCTGGTTTCGCCCAGGGTGGCGATGACCGAGCCGTCGGCCTGACGGGCGACCTTGCCCGTTTCCAGCGTCAGGGTCTCCCCGCCCCACTGGATCGATTTCTTGGTAACTTGGAACATCCGGTATCCTCTGGGAGCACACCCGCCCCTGCGGGTCTCCCGTTATCTGGCGGCCCCATTGCCGCTGCCCCTATCCTGCGCATGTGCCCGGGGCCGAAGGCGTCACGTCTCAGATGCCGCGCTGGATACAGGAAAACGCGCGGTTTGGGAAGAGGAACCTCAGAACACCGCATGGGCGCCGCGGTCGTCGGTCGCCTGGCCGGCCAGCAGGGCGGCGTAATGGTCCGCCAGCCGGTCGGTGCCGAATTCGGGCGTGGCTTGGGCGTCATAGGCGCCGGTGGCGGGGTTCCAGACCAGCATCGATTCGCGGGCATAGTAGCGGCCGATGCGGGCGAATTCGGCACGCGCGGCCAGCCGGCGCGACAGCGGGGCCAGCGCGCCCAGCACCGCCACGATGGCATCCATCAGCGCCAGCGGCACATGGCGCACCCGCACCGGCCGGCCCGGCAGGCGTTCCAGCATCGCCGCCCGGTCCAGGGGCGTGATCGCAGGCCCCGGCCCGCCCACCGGCAGGATGCGGCCCGCCGTGGCGGGATCGGTCAGCACCTGCGCCACGAACCGGCCCAGATCGGCGTCCGAGATCGGCTTGCACGCGGTCACGCGCCCGTCGCCGAACACCAGGAACGGCCGGCCCTGGCGCACCCGGTCCACCTGGCCCGACAGCGACTTGAAGAAGGCCGTGGGGCGCAGGATCGTCCAGGCCAGGGGGGCGGCCTGCAACTCGGACTCGAACGCCAGCTTGGCCTGCTGAAAGGCCAGGCGCGGCCGCTGCACGCAGATGGCCGAGACCAGCACGAACCGCCCCACCCCCGCCGCGACCGCCGCCTGCAGCGCCAGGCTGTGGGCGCGGTGGTCGACGGCGCGGGCATCGTCCGGCGCGCCGGTGCGGCTGGCCAGGCACGACACCACCGCGTCGCAGCGATGCGCGCCCAGGGCCGCGGCCACGGTGCCGGGTGCGGTCACGTCGCCCGGCCAGGCCGTGCAGCCCGCAGGCGCGCTGCCCCCGGGCCGGACGACCGCCACCACCCGGTGCCCGGCCGCCCCCAGCGCCGCCGCTGTGGCGCGCCCGATGCTGCCCGTTCCCCCCAGCAGCAGCACGGTCAGCGATGGCGGCATGGCGGGCCCTTTCGGTCGGAACGGCGCCAGTCTAGCCCGCGGCGCGCGCGATGCCAGCCCCACGCAGCAGAACGCCCGCCCCGGGGCCGGGACGGGCGTCCGACGCACAAGGCGTTGCGATCAGCGGCGCAGGCCGAGGCGCGCGATCAGCGACTGGTAGCGGCCCAGATCCTTGGCCTTCAGATAGTCCAGCAGCTTGCGGCGCTGGGCCACCAGCATCAGCAGGCCGCGGCGCGAATGGTTGTCGTTCTTGTGTGACTTGAAATGCTCGGTCAGCGTGGCGATGCGCGACGACAGGATCGCCACCTGCACCTCGGGCGAGCCGGTGTCGCCTTCTTTCGTCGCATATTCCTTGATCAGTCGGGTCTTTTCTTCGACGGTGATCGACATCGGGGTCTCCTTGTCTGGTTCGGGTCATGGCGGCAGCCGGGATGTCGTCCAGCAGCGCCCGTGGAGGCTCCCCCATCCCGGGGGATGCGGGCTGATAGGCGAAAACGCCCGTCAAGGAAAGATCGAATTCGCGCCACTTGTCGGCACAGGCCCCGGGGCTCTGGCGCGGCTGCCCGAATTGTGCCACAGTTTCGTGGGATTTCCGTTCCGCGGCATGGGGTTAGCCGCATTCTTGGTTAACGGGCGATGGCCCGGGCGAGGTGGGCGATGCTGGGTCTGGCGGGTATTCTGGGCATGCTGCTGGTGGGCATGGCGTCCGATGCAGCGCTGAACGAGGATCGTCTGGACGATGAAGGGGGCGCGGGCGATGCCAGCGACGGGGCCGCGCCCGACGCGGCCGAGGCGCCCGCGCGCGACGACGCCCCGGGGCGCGACCTGCTGGACTGGGCCGAGGCGGGCGATCCCACGGCCTCGCCCCCCTTTGACCCGGCCGAGGCCGATCCCGAAAACCTGCCCGACTCCGATGACTTGCCCGATGCCCCCGACGATCCGCTGACGCTGACGGGCGGTGCGGGCGATGACATCCTGTCGGGCGGCGCCGGGGACGACGACCTGCAGGGCGGCGATGGCGCCGATACCCTGTGGGGCGGGGCGGGCGACGACAGCCTGGCCGGGCATGAGGGCGACGACCGTCTGGACGGGGCCGAGGGCGATGATTCGCTGCTGGGCGGCGGCGGCAACGACAGCCTGGCCGCCGGGGCGGGCGACGATGCGCTGAATGGCGGATATGGAAACGATCTGTTGCAGGGCGGCGAGGGCACCGACACGCTGGACGGCGGCACGGGCGACGACAGCCTGCAGGGCGGTGCGGGGGCCGATTTCCTGAACGGCGGCACGGGCGACGACGCGCTGAGCCTGGGCGCGGGCGACACCGGCCATGGCGATGCCGGGGCCGACCTGTTCGAACTGACCGATGTCCTGCCCGGCGATGCCCCGGCGCGGATCGTCGACTACACGCCGGGCGAGGATGTTCTGGCCGTCCTCTACGACCCCGACCTTCACCCCGACCCGCAGCTGACGGTCCAGCAGACCGACAGTGGCAGCCTGATCCTGCTGGACGGCGTGGCCCTGGCCGAGGTGGCGGGCACCACCACCCTGACGGCGGCGCAGCTGGCGCTGGTGCCGGTGCTGCCTCAGGCCGCCTGATCGCCCGCGAAGAAGGGGACAAAGGCGTCCAGCACGGCCTGCGGCTCCTCTTCCATCACGAAATGGCCGCAGTCCACGCTGCTGTCGGTGACGCGGTCGGCCCAGCGGCGCCAGATCGCCGCGGCATCGCCCGTGCGCGCAGGGAAGCCGTGCCGCCCCCACAGGAAATGCAGCGGCGCCGCGATCCGCCGGCCCGCCGCGCGGTCGGCCAGGTCATGGGCGCGGTCGGTCGTGGCCCCGGCGCGATAGTCGGCGCACATCGCGGCCATCCGCGCCGGGTCCTGCCCCTGGGCGCGATAGGACTGCAGCGCGGCCGGGTCGAACACCGCCAGCGACCGGCCGCGCGTCCAGCCGGTCAGCAGCGCGTCGAAGAAGGCCAGGGGATCGGCCCCGATCATCCGTTCGGGCAGCGGCGCGGGCTGGGCCAGAAAGGTCCAGTGCCAGGCCGCCAGCGCCATCTCGGGGCCCCAGGCATCCCAGTATTCGGCGGTGGGCGCGATCTCGACGATCCCCAGCCGGGTGACGCGGGCCGGATGGTCCAGCGCCAGCCGATAGGCCACCCGCGCGCCCCGGTCGTGGCCCAGCACCGCGGCGCGGTCGATCCCCAGCGCCTCCATCAGCCGGGTGATGTCGGTGGCCATGCGCCGCTTGGAATAGGCGGTGTGGCCGGCATCGTCGGGCGGCGCGTCGCTTTGGCCATAGCCGCGCAGGTCGGGCACGATCACGCGGAACCTTGCGGCCAGGTCGGGCGCCACCTTGCCCCAGCACATCCCGTTCTGCGGAAAGCCGTGCAGCAGGATCAGCGGCGCCCCCGCGCCGGCCTGCTGCACCGACAGGGTGATGTCGGGCAGGGCGATGCGGCTGCGGTCGAACCCGGGGATCGTGGTCATGTGGCCTCGCTTTGACCCAGACTGGCGCCGCGGCGGCAGTCGCGCAAGTCAGTCCCAGGGTTGGGGCGGCAGGGACAGCGGCAGATACAGCGGATGGCGCGGCTGGCCGCCCCGCGTCAGCCCCAGGTGCCACAGCGCCACCCCTGCATCGCGCAGCCGGGCCGCCACCTGCGCCCCGCGGTCCGCATGCGCACCATGCGCGCCCCAGGCACAGATCACCTGCCCGGCCCAGGGCAGCGCGGCCAGGATCGCGGCATCGTTGGCCGGGCCCACGGGATCGGGCGCCCCGCGCAGGTCGGCCGGATCGGTGGCGCGCAGGGCGAACAGGTTGACCACCCCGAACCCGCCATGGCCCAGGGCGCGGGCGCGCGCCTGAACCCGCGCCAGGGTGGGGTCGTTGCGCGCCTCGGTCGCGGTCGAGGGGTTCAGCATCACCCGAAGAACCCGCGGCGCGGCCGCGTCCCAGACCCGGGCCAGGCCATAGCGCCAGCTTTCGCAGGGGGAATAGCAGGCGGTGCCGTGAGCCCCGCCCGCTGCATGGTGGCGGGTGACCTGCCCCGGCGGGGCAGGCCAGGCCGGCGTGACCGGGGTCAGATCGCCTCCAGCATCGCCTCACCGCCCGAGACGGTGCACTGGCCCGGCGCCTCTTCGGCGTGCAGAACCTTGACCACCCCGTCCTCGGCATAGAGCGCGAACCGCTTGGACCGGTCGTAGAAGCCCACCGCCGGCGCGGTGAAGTTCATGCCGATGGCCTTGGTGAAATCGGCCGCCGGGTCGGCCAGAAAGCTGATGCCCGCCGCGGCCCCGCCCGTCGCCTCGGCCCAGGCGTCCATGACGAAGGGGTCGTTGACGGCGACGCAGATGATCTCGTCCACGCCCTTTTCGGCGAACTTGCCCGCGGTGCGGATGAAGCTGGGCACATGCGCCGCCGAACAGGTGCGTGTATAGGCGCCGGGCAGGCCGAACAGCACCACCTTGCGGCCGGCCAGACGCGCGGCCAGGTCCACGGTTTCGGGGCCGTTCTCGCCCACACGCGACAGGGTCGCCCCCGGCAGCCGGTCGCCCACAGAAATCGTCATCGTCCATCCCTCGCGCGTTGCGTTTCCGATGACCGGGGTTATAGGCTGCCGCGCCGGAACCGACCAGAGAAGGACGCGCAGAATGTCGAAGGTGGTCATCGTGGGCGCGGGGCAGGCGGGCGTGGCCGCGGCCGCGCGGCTGCGGGCGCGCGGGCATGGCGGGCCGATCACCCTGATCGGTGCCGAACCCGCGCCCCCCTATCAGCGCCCGCCGCTGTCCAAGGCCTATCTGCTAGGCCAGATGGAGGAAGACCGGCTGCACCTGCGGTCGGCCGACTGGTATGCCGACCAGAAGATCACGCTGCGTCTGGGCCAGCCGGTGACGGCCATCGACCCCGCCGCGCAGACGGTGACGGTGGCGGGGGACCGGCTGGACTACGACGATCTGGTGCTGGCCACCGGATCGGTGCCGCGGCGGCTGCCCGCGGCGATGGGGGGCGATCTGGCCGGCGTCTACTGTGTGCGCAGCCTGGCCGATGTCGATGCGATGCGGCCCGAATTCGCCCCCGGCCGGCGGGTGGTGATCGTGGGCGGCGGCTATATCGGGCTGGAGGCCGCGGCGGTGGCTGCGAAACTGGGCCTGCAGGTCACACTGATCGAGGCGGCGCCGCGCATCCTGCAACGCGTGGCTTCGGCCGAGACGGCCGACCATGTCCGCGCCCTGCATCGCGCGCATGGCGTGCAGATCCGCGAAGGCGTGGCGCTGGACCGGCTGATCGGCCCGGGCCGGGTGACCGCCGCCCGGCTTGCGGGGGGGCAGGAGATCGCCGCCGACTTCGTCATCACCGGCATCGGCATCCTGCCCGATACCGCACTGGCCCAGGCCGCGGGGCTGGCGATCGACAACGGGATTGCCACCGATGCGCAGGGCCGCACCTCGGCCCCGCATGTCTGGGCGGCGGGCGACTGCGCCAGCTTCCCCGGCCGGCTGGGGCGGATGCGGCTGGAATCGGTGCAGAACGCCGTCGACCAGGCCGAGCTGGTGGCCGACAACATCCTGGGCGAGGGGCGGCTTTATGATCCCGTCCCGTGGTTCTGGTCGGATCAGTATGACTGCAAGCTGCAGATCGCCGGGCTGAACACCGGCCATGACCGGGTGGTGACCCGGCCCGGGCAGGACGGTGCGGTCAGCCTGTGGTATTTCGCGGGCGACCGGCTGCTGGCGGTGGATGCGATGAACGACCCGCGCGCCTACATGGTGGGCAAGCGCCTGATCGAGGCCGGCCGGTCCCCCGACCCCGCCGCCCTGGCCGACCCGGCCATGGACCTGAAGGCTCTGCTGCGGTGAGGATCATCGGCGGGGCACGGCGCGGCCTGACGCTGGCCGCGGTGGGCGCGGGCGATCCGGCGGCGCATCTGCGTCCCACCTCGGACCGCGTGCGCGAGGCGATCTTCAACCTGATCCTGAACGGCCCCTACCCCGACCCGGTGACCGGGGCGCGGGTGCTGGACCTGTTCGCCGGGACAGGGGCGCTGGGGCTCGAGGCGATCAGCCGCGGCGCGGCGCGGGTGGCCTTTGTCGACGATGGCGCGGCGGCGCGGGCGATCCTGCGGCGCAACATCGAGCTGATGCAGGCCCAGGGTGCCACCGATGTCTGGCGGCGCGATGCCACGCGGATGGGGCCGAACCGGGGCGCGCCCTATGGGCTGGTCTTCCTGGACCCGCCCTATGCCAAGGGCCTGGGCGAGGCGGCGCTGGCCTCCTGCCAGGCGGGGGGCTGGCTGGCCCCGGGCGCGATGGTGGTGTGGGAGGAAGGCGTGCCCCCCGTCCCGCCGCCCGGCTTTGCACTGCTGGACCAGCGCCGCTATGGCGACACGCTGGTGACGCTGCTGCGGGCCCCGGGATGAGACCGGGCGCCGTTCTGTTCGACTGCGACGGGGTGATCGTCGACAGCGAACCCGCCACCTTTGACCTGCTGATCCGGGATCTGGCGCGGCACGGCCTGGCGCTGACGCCCGAACAGGCCGCGCGCGAATTCCTGGGCGGGACGATCCAGCGGTGTTCCGAGCGCGCCCGCGCGTTGGGGGCCGACCTGCCGCTCGGCTGGGTGAACGCGTTCTATGAACGGCTCTACGCCCGGTTGGCGCAGGGCACGGCGCTGGTGGCGGGGATCGAGCAGGTTCTGGATGCCCTGGATGCGGCGGGCATTCCCTATGCCGTGGGGTCGAACGGCGCGCCGCGCAAGATGCAGGTGACGCTGGGCCAGCACCCGCGCGTCTGGGCGCGGCTGCAGGCGCGGCTGTTCTCTGGCCAGGTGCTGGGCCGGCTGAAGCCCGCGCCGGATCTGTATCTTCATGCGGCGGCGGCGCTGGGGGTGCCCCCGGCGCGCTGCGTGGTGGTCGAGGACAGCCCGACCGGCGCCCGCGCGGCCGCCGCGGCGGGCATGGTCTGCTGGGGCTATGCCCCGCACGGGGATGCGGCGGCCCTGGTGGCCGAGGGCGCCCGCCCCTTTGCCGACATGGCCGCCCTGCCGCGCCTGCTGGGGCTGTAGCGCCGCGAATGTTCCGCGAAAGCCCTGGCGCTATCCCCAGGTGGGGTGGAACCGGCCGGCAGGCGACAGGGTGAAGATCTCGACCCCCGTGGCGGTGACGCCGACGGAATGTTCGAACTGCGCGCTGTCGCGGCCGTCGCGGGTGACGGCGGTCCAGTCGTCGGCCAGCACGCGGGTTTCGGGCCGGCCCAGGTTCACCATGGGTTCGATGGTGAAGAACATGCCCTCTTCCAGCACCGGGCCTGTGCCCGGCCGGCCGTAGTGCAGCACGTTGGGCGGCGCGTGGAACACCCGGCCCAGGCCGTGGCCGCAGAAGTCGCGCACCACGGACATGCCGCGCGCTTCGACAAAGCTCTGGATCGCATGGCCGATGTCGCCGAAGGTCGCGCCGGGGCGGACGGCCTCGATCCCCTGCATCAGCGCGTCATGGGTGACCTGTATCAGCCGTTCGCGCCAGGGCTTGATCGGGCCTGCGGCATACATCCGGCTGGTGTCGCCATACCAGCCGTCGACGATCACGGTCACATCGACGTTCAGGATGTCGCCGTCCTGCAGCACGTCGCTGCCGCGCTTGGGGATCTTCGACCCCGGGATGCCGTGGCAGACCACCTGGTTCACGCTGATGCAGCTGGCGTGCTGATAGCCCTTGTAGCCGATGGTGGCCGACACGACGCCGCGCCGCTCGATCTCGGCGCGGATGAAGTCGTCGATCGCGCCGGTCCGCGCGCCGGGCACCACCAGCGGCGCCACCAGGTCCAGGATGTCTGCCGCCACGCGGCCGGCGCGGCGCATGCCGTCGAAATCCGCTGCCTCGTGGATGCGGATGCCGTCGCGGGTGATGCGGGCGCGGGGTTCTTCCATGGGTCCTCCCTTTTCGGACTAGATAGACCCTGCGCCGCGCCGACGCCAGACCCCCGCTGGGGGTTTGAAACCGCCGCGCGCGGGCCTATACCCCGGCAACAGGGACGAGGAAGCGACCATGACCAACCCAACCGCCGCCATGCTGGTGATCGGAGACGAGATCCTGTCGGGCCGCACGCGCGATTCGAACATGCACCATCTGGCGGGTGAGCTGACGCGCCACGGCATCCGCCTGATGGAGGCGCGCGTGGTGGCCGACGACCACGACGACATCGTGGCGGCGGTGAACGCGCTGCGGGCGCGCTGGGATCATGTGTTCACCTCGGGCGGGATCGGGCCCACGCATGACGACATCACCGCCGATGCGGTGGCGGCGGCCTTCGGTGTGCCGATCGGCCCGCGCGCGGACGCGATGGCGCTGCTGGCCGCGCATTACGCCCGCGCGGGGATGGAGTTCAACGCCGCCCGCCAGCGGATGGCCCGCATCCCCCGGGACGCGCGGCTGATCGACAACCCGATCTCGACCGCGCCGGGCTTTACCATCGGCAATGTGCATGTGATGGCGGGGGTGCCCAACATCTTTCAGGCCATGCTGGCGGAGGTTCTGGCGCAGGTCACCGGCGGGGCGCCGCTGCTGAGCCAGTCGCTGACCGTCCACCGCGGCGAGGGCGAGATCGCCGCCGATTTCGGCGCGCTGGCGGCCGAGTTTCCCGATCTGTCGATGGGGTCCTATCCCTTTGTGCGCAACGGCGCGATGGGCACGAACCTGGTGATCCGCGGCACCGATGCGGGCCGGATCGACGCCGCCATGACGCGGCTGGCCGCGCTGTTCGGCACGCCATGACCGAGGGCCCCGATCCGCAGGCGCTGGCCCGGGCGATGGAGGCCACCTGGCCCCCGGCCGAACTGGCGCGCGCGGGCGGGTTCCTGCTGCGGCGGGGCGCGGGCGGGGGCAAGCGCGTGTCCGCCGCCACGGCCGAGACGGACGCGCCCGACATTCCCGCGGCGCGGGCGGCGATGGCGGCCTGGGGGCAGGTGCCGCTGTTCCTGATCCGCCCGGGCGAGGGGGCGCTGGATGCGGCCCTGGCCGCGCAGGGGGATGAGGTGCGCGATGTGACCACGGTGCTGGCCGCCCCCGCCGCGCAGCTGGCCGATCCGCCGCCCGAACCGATGGCGGCCTTTGTCCACTGGCCGCCGCTGGCCATGGCAGAAACGCTGTGGGCCGAGGCCGGGATCGGCCCCGGGCGGCTGGCCGTGATGCACCGCGTGGCCGGCCCGCGCGCCGCGGTGCTGGGCCGCACCGAGGACCGGGCCGCGGGCGTGGCCTTTGTCGCGGCCGACGGGCCGGTGGCCGTGCTGCATGCGCTGGCGGTGGTGCCGGGCTTTCGCCGGCGCGGGACGGGGCTGGCGCTGCTGCGCGCGGCGGCTGGCTGGGCGGTGGCGGCGGGTGCCGACTGGCTGGCGCTGGCCGTGACCCAGGCGAACCGGCCGGCGCAGGCGCTCTATCACCGGGCGGGCATGGCCGAGGTGGCGCGCTATCACTATCGCGCGCCGCCCGGGCCTGGCGGATGGTGATCCGCGCGGCGCTGCTTGCGCTGCTGGCGGCGGCCCTGCCGGCCGCGGCCTTTTCCCCCGGTTTCGCGGTGCCCGCCACGCTCACCGCCGACCAGGCCGAGGCGCCCGGCGACTACCCGCTGCCGCTGGGCCCCTGGGCGGGGGGCAGCCTGCCCGTGCAGGTGGTCGAGGGGCAGGTGACGCGCCGCGCCTGGCGGCTGGAGGCGCCGGGCCAGACCACGCTGGCGCTGCTGGCGCCGCTGCGCGCGGCGCTGGTCGACCAGGGCTATACGGTCCTGCTGGACTGCGCGGCCGAGGCCTGCGGCGGTTTCGACTTCCGCTTTGCGACGCCCGTGCTGCCGGAACCCGAGATGCATGTCGATCTGGGCGACTTCCGCTTTGTCGCGGCGCGGCGCGAGACGGCCGCAGGGGTTCAGGCCGTCAGCCTGATGGTCAGCCGGTCGGCCACGGCGGGCCATGTCCAGATCGTGACGGTGGACCCGCTGCCCCCCGCCGCCCCGGCC
>JACXUX010000050.1 GCA_014763725.1 Rhodobacterales bacterium | reverse complement strand
GACCCCCGCAGATGACCCCTTCCCCCTTGACCACGCGCCTGCAGGGGCTGCGGTCGGCGCTGCTGGCGCTGACCGCCGGCACGCTGTCCCTGGCGGTCACGCTGCTGGGCCTGATGCTGGTGACCTTCCTGATCGGCCGCGTCGTGCCCATCGACCCGGTGCTGTCGATCGTGGGCGAACGCGCAACCCCCGAACAATATGCCGCCGTGCGTGAGGCGCTGGGTCTCGATCAGCCGCTGTGGCGGCAGTTCCTGATCTATGTGGGCGATGTGCTGCGAGGCGATCTGGGCCAGTCGATCCGCACCCGCGAACCGGTGGCCGAGGAAATCGCCCGCTACTTCCCCGCCACGCTGGAACTGGCCACGCTGGCCACGATCTTCGGCGTGCTGACCGGCGTGCCCGCGGGCGTGCTGGCCGCGACCCGCCCCGGCACGCTGGCCGACCAGGTGGTTCGGGTGCTGGGGCTGGCGGGCTATTCGGTGCCGGTGTTCTGGCTGGGGCTGATCGGCCTGCTGGTGTTCTATGGCCGGCTGGGCTGGGTGGGCGGCCCGGGCCGGCTGGACCCGGTCTACGAGATGATGCTGCAGTTCCAGCTGACCCAGTACACGGGCATGATCCTGATCGACACCGCACTGAACGGGGCCTGGGACGTGTTTGCCAATGCGATCAGCCACATCGTGCTGCCGGCGGGACTGCTGGGCTATGTCTCGATGGCCTACATCAGCCGGATGACGCGCAGCTTCATGCTGAACGAGCTGGCCCAGGACTACATCACCACCGCCCGCGTCAAGGGCATGCCCGAATGGCGCGTGGTCTGGGTGCATGCGATGCGCAACGTGGCCGTGCCGCTGATCACGGTGATGGCGCTGTCCTATGCCTATCTGCTGGAAGGGTCCGTGCTGACCGAGACGATCTTTGCCTGGCCCGGTCTGGGCAGCTACATCACCGATGCGCTGTTTGCCGCCGACATGCCTGCCGTGCTGGGCGGGACGGTGGTGGTGGGGGCGGTGTTCGTGACGCTGAACATGGCGTCGGACATCCTCTATCGCCTGGTCGACCCGAGGGCGCGGTCATGACCGCCCTGCGCGCCTGGCTGACCGATCCCAACCCCGCCTCGCGCCGGCAGGCGCGGCTGGGGCAGCTGTGGCTGGCCTGGCTGCGGCTGCGGCGCAATCCGCTGGCCATGGCGGGGCTGGTGATCGTGGCCGCGCTGGTGGCGGTGGCGGTGCTGGCGCCGGTGCTGGCCCCGCACGACCCGCTGGCGCAGGACCTGACGCGGCGCCTGCTGCCGCCGGGCGCCCCCGGGCATCTGCTGGGCACCGACGAATTCGGCCGGGACATCCTGTCGCGCATCCTGCACGGGGCGCGGATCACGCTGTATATCGTGGCGCTGGTGGCGGTGACGGCGCCGGTGCTGGGCCTGCTGGTCGGGACGGTCGCGGGCTATTTCGGCGGGCTGGTCGATCAGGCGCTGATGCGCGTCACCGACATCTTCCTGGCCTTTCCGCGGCTGATCCTGGCGCTGGCGCTGGTGGCGGTGCTGGGGCCGGGCATCTTCAACGCGGTGCTGGCCATCGCGCTGACGGCCTGGCCGCCCTATGCCCGCGTCGCCCGGGCCGAGACGCTGACCGTCCGCAGCGCCGACTACATCGCCGCAGTGCGGCTGCAGGGGGCGGGGTCGGCCCGCATCATCTGGGGCCATGTGGTGCCGATGTGCCTGCCGTCGGTCATCATCCGCGTCACGCTGGACATGGCCGGCGTGATCCTGATTGCGGCGGGCCTGGGCTTTCTGGGGCTGGGCGTGCAGCCGCCCCTGCCGGAATGGGGGCTGATGATCGCCTCGGGCCGGAAATACCTGTTCGAACAATGGTGGGTCGCCACCATGCCGGGGCTGGCGATCTTCGTCGTCTCGCTGGGGTTCAACCTGCTGGGCGACGGGCTGCGCGACGTGCTGGACCCGCGGAGTGCCGGGCGATGACGCTGCTGTCGGTGCGCAACCTGCGCGTGACCTTTCCATCGGACACCGGGCCGATCCAGGCCGTGCGGGGCGTGTCCTTTGACCTGGGCCGCGAACGGCTGGGAATCGTGGGCGAAAGCGGCTCGGGCAAGACGATGACCGGCCGCGCCGTGCTGCGGCTGATCCGCCCGCCCGGCCGGATCGAGGCCGAGGCCATGACCTTCGACGGCCAGGACCTGCTGGCCGCCAGCCCCGCGCAGATGCGCGCGCTGCGCGGTCGGCGCATCGCCATGGTGATGCAGGACCCGAAATACAGCCTGAACCCGGTGATGAGCGTGGGCGACCAGCTGACCGAGGGGCTGCGCCGCCGCGACCGGCTGGGCCGGGCCGAGGCGCGCCGCCGCGCCATCGCCGCGCTCGAGGCCGTGCAGATCCGCGACCCGGACCGCGTGATGGACGCCTATCCGCACGAACTGTCGGGCGGCATGGGCCAGCGGGTGATGATCGCGATGATGCTGATCCCCGAACCCGACCTGCTGATCGCCGACGAACCCACCAGCGCGCTGGACGTGACGGTGCAGGCCGAGGTGCTGTCGATCCTGGATGGCCTGGTGCGCGACCGCGGCATGGGGCTGATCTTCATCAGCCACGATCTGCGGCTGGTCGCGCGGTTCTGCGACCGGGTGCTGGTGATGTATCGCGGCCGCGTGGTCGAGGAGCTGGCGGCAGGCGACCTGCTGGCCGCGCGCCATCCCTATACGCGGGGGCTGTTGAACTGCCTGCCGCGCATCGGCGGGTCGCGCGCGCCCCTGCCGGTGCTGGACCGCAGCGGCGACTGGGCCGACGAGGCCGCCCCATGACCCGCCGCCCCGGTCCCCGCCCGGGCCGGAGTTCGCACGAACTCCGCCCCGGAAATCGGACGATTTCCGGGCCGATTTCCGTCCGGAAATCGGTCCCCTGCCGCGGGGTCGCGCCATGAGCCTGATCGAGATCGACAACCTCTCTGTCACCTTCCGCGCCAAGGGGCGCGTGGTGCCGGCAGTGCGCGAGGTTAGCCTGAAGGTCGAGGCGCGCGAAAGCTATGGCCTGGTCGGCGAAAGCGGATCGGGCAAGTCCACCATCCTGCGCGCGATCTGCGGGCTGGCGCCGGTTTCGGGCGGGTCCATCCGCATCGGGGGCGAGCCCCTGCCCGACCCGCGCGGCCGCGCCTTCAGCCGCCGGGTGCAGATGGTGTTCCAGGACCCCTATTCCAGCCTGCACCCCCGCCACACGCTGGACCGCACACTGTCCGAACCGCTGGCCATCCACGGGCTGGGCGGGGCCGATGCGCGCGTGGTGCAGGCGCTGGCCGATGTGGGCCTGCCCGCGAAGTTCCGCTTCCGCTATCCGCACCAGCTGTCGGGCGGCCAGCGCCAGCGCGTGGCCATCGCCCGGGCGCTGATGCTGGAACCCGAGATCCTGCTGCTGGACGAACCCACCAGCGCGCTGGACGCCAGCATCCAGGCCGAGGTGCTGAACCTGCTGGCGCGGCTGCGCGCCGAACGGGGGCTGACCTTCCTGATGGTCAGCCACGACCTGGCGGTGATCGACCACATGTGCGACCGCGTGCTGGTGATGCAGCACGGCCGCGCGGTCGAGGAGCTGGCCCATGCCGACCTCGCCGCCGCGCGCATGACCACCGCCTATGCCCGCAGCCTGTTCGATGCCTCGGCCGACCGGATGCTGGACGCGGCCGCCGCCGGGGCGCGGCCATGATCCGGGTGATCGACGGGCACAACGACCTGCTGTCGCGCCTGATGGCCGAACCGCACCGGCGGGCCGAGATCTGGCTGGGCGGCGCCCCGGACGAGGGGCATCTGGACCTGCCGCGGATGCGGGCCGCGGGTCTGGCGGGCGGGTTCTTCGCGATCTGGCACCCCTCGCCCGAGACGGCGGAAACCGCGGCCCTGCGCGCGGGCATGGCCGACCCGCCCTATGCCCTGCCTCTGCCCGATCCCCTGCCCATGGCCCCCGCCCAGGCCGAGGCGCTGCAGGCCCTGGGCCATCTGATGTGGATGGAACGCGCCTCGGGCGGCGGCTTCCGGCTGTGCCGCAGCCTGGCCGACCTGCGCGCGGCCATGGACGCGGGCGCGGTGGGCGGCATCGCGCATCTGGAGGGGGCCGAGGCCATCGGCCCCGATCTGGACGCGCTGCATGTTCTGCATGCCGCCGGGCTGCGGTCGCTGGGCCCGGTCTGGAGCCGGCCGACCGTCTTCGGCCATGGCGTGCCCTTCCGCTTCCCGGCCGGCCCCGACACCGGGCCGGGCCTGACCGAGGCCGGCCGCCGGCTGGTCGCCGAATGCCAGGCGCTGCGCATCCTGGTCGATGTCAGCCACCTGAACGAACAGGGGTTCTGGGACGTGGCCCGGATGGGCGGCGCGCCGCTGGTGGCCACGCATTCCAATGCGCATGCGGTCTGTGCCTCGACCCGCAACCTGACCGACCGGCAGCTGGACGCGATCCGCGACAGCGACGGGATGGTGGGGCTGAACTTCGGCGTGGCCTTTCTGCGGCCGGACGGGCGCAAGCGGGCCGATTGCGGCTGGGACCCGGTGCTGCGCCAGCTGGACCATCTGATCGCCCGCCTGGGCGAGGGGCGCGTGGGCCTGGGGTCGGATTTCGACGGCACGCTGGTGCCGGACGTGCTGGGCGACGTGACGGGCCTGCCGCGGCTGTTCGAGGTGCTGGCCGCGCATGGCTATGACGCGGCGCTGATCGACCGGCTGGCGCATGGCAACTGGCTGGCCGCGCTGGGGCGCGTCTGGGGCTGCTGACCCCGCGCGCCCCTAGCCCGCCGCGCGCCTCCGGCCCGCCGGGGCCCCTAGCCCGCCGCGGGCGGCGGCGCCGCGGCGGCCGCGAGCGGGTCGGCGGCCGGATCGGGCGGCACATAGCCGGGCGGCGCCGGCAGGATGTCGCCGTCCTCATCGTCGATGAACAGCCCTTCATGCAGCTGCGATTCCTCGGCCGTGCGGACCTTGACGCGGGCGCCCGGCTCGACCCGGTTGTAGAGGTCGATGATGTCCTGGTTGAACAGCCGGATGCAGCCCGCCGAGGACGCCCGCCCGATCGACCGCGGGTCGACCGTGCCGTGGATGCGGAAATAGGTGTCGCGCGACCCGCGATACAGATACAGCGCCCGCGGCCCCAGCGGGCTTTCCAGACCGCCGGGGATGCCGCCGGCATAGGGGCCGTAAACGTCCGGCTGACGGCGGATCATGTTGGCGGTGGGCGTCCAGCCGGGCCATTCGGCCTTGCGCCCCACGGTGCCGGTGCCGCGAAAGGTCGACCCCTCGCGCCCGACGCCCACGGCATAGCGGATCGCCCGCCCGCCTTCGAGAACGTAGTAGAGCCGCCGCGCATAGGGGTCGACGACCACGCTGCCGGGTTCGTCGCCGGCGGCATAGTCGACCTCGGTCCGCTGCTTGGCCGCGTCCAGCAGCTGCGGCGGGACCGGTTCGATGAAGTAGTCGCCGTCCTGCACCCCTTCATAGCCCGGCACGGGCGGGGGTTCGACAGGCTCGGGCGGCGCGCCGCAGGCGGTCAGCAGCAGCGTCAGGCCAAGAACGGCCAGCGGGGTGACAGACAGGCGCAAGGAAGACCTCCGATCCCTTTGCACCTTTTCGGCCATGCCGGGGGCGGCAGGTCAAGTCTTTCGTCAACCAGCGGAAAAGATTGACCCCGGGCGTGGCGCCCCGGGGTCATGGGTCGCGCGCAGGGCGCGCAGCGATCAGTTCATCTGGCCGATCGACCAGAACAGCGTTTCGCCCGAGGCATCGTCGACGCCGTCGTTGTCGGTCACGACCCAGCCGGTGCCGGCCGCGTCGATGGCGAAGCCTTCGACCTTGTCGTTGATGTAGCCGTTCCAGCGCGCCAGGTCGGGCATGAAGTCGCGCACCAGTTCCTTGGTCACCACGGGCAGGGTGCCGCCCAGCTCGGCCGGGGCCAGCTGCGACAGCGCCACGCGATACAGCTTCTTCGACACCGCCTTGTCGGCGATCTGGTTGTCACGTTCGACGATATAGGCCCAGTCGCCGTGGATGGTGATTTCCGACAGGCCCATCCAGGCGCCCTCGGCCGGGGTGTCCAGCGGGTAGTGGACGGCGCCCCAGGTCTTTTCCTTGGTGTTGTAGGCCACCAGCTTGACCATGCCCTTGGGGTCGTCCTTCCACTCGCGCTGGACGGCCATCCACAGCGTGTCGCCCGCCATGGCGATGCCTTCGAAGCCGAAGCGGATCTCGTTGGCCAGCAGCGCCTCGGGCAGGGCGATTTCCGCCTTGATCGCGCCCTTGGCGTCGACGTTGTAGATCGCATGCGGGATCAGCCGGTCGGTGCGGCCTTCGGACGCGATCCAGAAGCCGCCCTTGCCGTCCAGCGCCAGGCCCTCGATGTCCAGCTTCTGCGCGGCATCGCCGCCGCGGGTCACCGGCAGTGCCGCGGTGATGCGGGCCGGGGTCTGGGTGGCGTCGATGGTGTAGATCGTGGGCTGCTGGCCCAGGACCGAGTCATTGGCGGCATAGAGCTTGCCCGCCACTTCGGCATCGGCAGCCAGCGCCGACAGCGCGACCCAGCCGATCAGCGGGTCCGACCCTTCCGAGGTGATGGTGGGATAGGCCGCCGGGCCTTCGGCGCGTTCGAACAGCATCACATGGGCGGGGGCCAGGCCATCCTCGCGCAGGTCGACCTCGTTCGCGGTGGCCAGCAGGTTGCGCTGCGGGATCGCGACCAGACCTTCGGGCGACACGCCCGAGGGCAGCAGCTGCTTCAGCACCGGGTTGGCCGGGTCGGTCAGGTCATAGACGCCGACGATCGAGGAGCGTTCGGCCGCGACAAAGGCCATCGGCACGCCGTCGAAGGTGGCGATTTCCACCGATTCCGGTTCGACGCCCTTCGAGCCCGAGCGATGGTCGGGGTAATGGCCGATGGCCGCGATGGCGCGTTCCAGGCTGGGGCCGGATTCCCAGACCACGGTGCCGTCCTTGCGCCAGATCGTCCAGGACCGGCTGCCGCCTTCGTAGTCGCCTTCGTTGATCGCCGCGAAGTGGTCGGTGTCGATCCACTTCACCGCATCGGGTTCGCGCAGCACGTCGGCTTTGGACTTGTCAAAGGTCAGCCGGCCGTCGCGGGCGGTGTCGATGCCGTCCAGGCTGGTGGCGCCGGCGCTGAAATGCGCGGCCACGCTGCCATCGGCGCCGATCACGGCGATGTGGTTGTTTTCCTGCATCGTCACCACGATCTCGCCCGCGGTGTTGATGTCCAGGTATTCGGGTTCGGGGTCGTCGCCGGCCACGGCCGCCAGGCCGGTCATGGCGATCACCTGCTTCGCCGCGCAGTCGATGGCGCCGTTCACCACCGGCAGCTTCACCACATAGCCCGCGGGCATCTGCGGGATCGCGCCGTCGTTCACGTCCTCGTCCCGCTCGTTCTCGATCGCCACGGCGACAAAGCTGCCGTCCTTGGCCCGCGCGACCGAGTCGGGCTGGCCGCCCAGGTCGCATTCGGCCACCACGGCGCGGGTGGCCAGGTCGACCGTGACCAGCTTGCCCGACGGATTGGCAAAGCTTTCCGAGGTGTTGACGCCGCCAAAGGCCTTGTCGCCGATGATGACGGTGGTGGTCGGCTCGCCGCCCATGTCGATGTTGCCCAGCGGCTTGGGCGCACGCGGGTCGGTGATGTCGATCAGGCCGATCACGCCCAGCGGGCTGTCGGAATAGACCAGGGTCAGGCCGTCCTCTGTGGCCGCGATGATCTCGGCCGAGGATTCGCGCGCGGTGTCCTCGCCTGCGGCCATGTTCAGCGGCGTGGCAAAGCTGGCGATGCGGTTGAAGGTCATCTCGGCGCTGGCGGGCATCGCGGCGGCGATGGCCAGGGCCGAGGTCATGCCGGAAAGACGAAGGGTCATGGGCGGTCCTCGTTCTGGGTTACTGCCGCCCCGGATGCCCGCGCCGCATCACAGCTGCGTGACAACGCGGTGACGCCGGCATGACAACCGCGCGGGCTGGACCGCCGCAACCGCCCCGCCTAGTCTGCCGGGCGGAGGTGGCGCGTGGCACGCAGTCTGGCGGTTCGCATCCTGGCGCTGGCGGGCAGCCTGTGGGCGGCCAGCCTGATCGTCTTTGCCGTGATCGAGGTGATCCCCGGCGATCCGGCCGCCTTCATGCTGGGGCTGAACGCCACGCCCGAAACGGTGGCCGCGCTGCGCGACCAGCTGGGGCTGACCGGGTCGCTGCCCGCGCGCTATCTGGCCTGGGCGGGCGGCATGGTGACGGGCGATTTCGGCACCAGCTATACCTACAAGGTGCCGGTGGCCGATCTGGTGGCCGACCGGCTGGCGGTGTCGCTGCCGCTGACGGTCTATGCCATGGCGATATCCACCGCGATCGCGCTGCCCGCGGGGCTGGTGGCGGCGGCGGCGCGCGGGCGGGCGGCCGATCTGGCGGTGACGGGGCTGACGCAGCTGGGCGTGGCAGTGCCGAACTTCTGGTTCGCGATGCTGCTGGTGCTGGTGTTCGCGCTGTCGCTGGGCTGGTTCCCCGCCGGCGGCTTTCCGGGGTGGGAGGACGGCGTGGGCCCCGCCCTGCGCGCGCTGACCCTGCCCGCGCTGGCGCTGGCGCTGCCGCAGGCGGCGATCCTGACGCGGGTGATGCGGTCGGCCACGCTGGAGGTGCTGGGCCAGGACTTCATCCGCACCGCCCGGGCCAAGGGGCTGAGCCGCGCCCGGGCGGTCTGGCGGCACGGGTTCCGCAACGCGCTGGTGCCGGTGCTGACGATCCTGGGGCTGCAGTTCGCCTTCCTGCTGGCCGGCGCGATCATCATCGAGAACGTGTTCTACCTGCCAGGCCTTGGGCGGCTGATCTTTCAGGCGATCACCCAGCGCGATCTGATCGTGGTGGAATCGGTGGTCATGCTGATGGTGGCGGCGGTGATCGCGGTCAATGCGGCGGTCGACCTGGCCTATGCGCTGGTCGACCCCAGGCTGCGGCGATGAGGGCGTCGCTGGCCCTGGGCGGGGCGCTGGCGGGGCTGGCGGCGGGCGCGGCGCTGCTGTCGCTGGTCTGGACGCCGCAGGCCGTCGACGGCATCGACATCGCCGCGCGGCTGCGCCCGCCGGGGGGGGCGAACCTGCTGGGCACCGACCATTTCGGGCGCGACATCCTGTCGATGCTGATGGTGGGGGCGCGGACCTCGCTGGCGGTGGCGGTGCTGGCGGTGGGCATCGGCGCAGGGCTGGGGGTGCCGCTGGGCCTCTGGGCGGCGGCGCGGCGCGGCGGCTGGGCCGATGCGCTGATCGGGCGGGCGGCCGATCTGGTGTTTGCCTTCCCCTCGCTGGTCATTGCCATCCTGATCACGGCGGTGGCCGGGCCCTCGGCGGTGAACGCGATCCTGGCCATCGGCATCTTCAACATCCCGGTCTTTGCCCGCGTCACCCGCGGGGCGGCGCTGGCGCTGTGGACCCAGGACTGGGTGCGCGCGGCGCGGCTGGCGGGCAAGGGCGACCTGCGGATCAGCGTCGAACATGTGCTGCCCAATCTGGCCAGCCTGCTGATCGTGCAGGGCACGATCCAGTTCAGCCTGGGCATCCTGGCCGAGGCGGGCCTGTCCTATGTGGGTCTGGGCGCCCAGCCCCCCACCCCCAGCTGGGGCCGCATGCTGGCCGAGGCGCAGACCATGGTCGCCCTGGCCCCGCATGTGGCGCTGATGCCGGGGCTGGCGATCATGGCCACGGTGCTGGGGCTGAACCTGCTGGGCGACGGGCTGCGCGACCGGCTGGACCCGCGCCTGCGCCCGGGGGCTGGGGCATGACGCTGCTGTCGCTGCGGGGGCTGTCGCTGCGGCTGGGCGGGCGGGCGCTGGTCGACGGCCTGGACCTGGAGATGGGCCCGGGCGAGGTGCTGGGCCTGGTGGGCGAAAGCGGGTCGGGCAAGTCGCTGACGGCGCTGGCGATCCTGGGCCTGCTGCCGCCCGGCGTGGCGCGGTCGGGCGAAATCCGGCTGGGCGGCGAACGGCTGGATAGCCTGACCGAGACCGAGCTCTGCGCCCGCCGCGGCCGCGACCTGTCGATCGTGTTCCAGGAACCGATGACCGCGCTGAACCCGATGCAGCGCATCGGCGATCAGGTGGCCGAGGCGCTGGTGATCCACGGCACCCCGCGGGCCGAGGCGCGCCGCCGCGCGGCCGACCAGCTGGCCCGCGTGGGCCTGGCGCCCGACCGCTGCCCGCCCGGCCGCTTTCCGCACGAATTGTCGGGCGGCCAGCGCCAGCGCGTCTGCATCGCCATGGCCACCGCGCTGCGGCCGCGGCTGCTGATCGCCGACGAACCCACCACCGCGCTGGACGTGACGACCCAGGCGCAGATCCTGGACCTGCTGGGGGCCCTGGCGCGCGATCAGGGCATGGGGCTTTTGCTGATCACGCATGACCTGGCCGTGGTGGCGGGGATGACGCAGCGCGTGGCGGTGATGCAGGGCGGCCGGCTGGTGGAACAGGCGCCCACGCGCGCGCTGTTCGGGGCGCCGGCGCAGCCCTATACGCGGGCGCTGCTGGCGGCCTCGGCCCCGGCCGCGGGGCGCGCGGCGCGGGCGCCCGGCGCGCCCGTGCTGCAGGTGGCGGGCGTCGTCCGCCGCTATCCGCTGCCGCGCCCGCACCCGTTCGCGCCACGGCCGCAGATGGTGGCGGTCGCGGGGGCCGACTTCACCCTGCATGCGGGCGAAAGCCTGGGGCTGGTGGGGGAATCGGGGTCGGGCAAGTCGACGCTGGCGCGCGCCGTGCTGGGGCTGGATGCGGTGCAGGCGGGCCGCGTCACGCTGCAGGGCCGGCCGGTGGGCCCGGGGATGGACCCCGCCCCGCGCGCCGGGCTGCAGGCGGTGTTTCAGGATCCCTACGGCAGCTTCAACCCGCGCTGGCGCGTGGCGCGCGCGGTGGCCGAGCCCTTTCACCTGCTGCCCCGCCCGCCCGAGGATGCCGAAACCCGCGTGGCCGACGCGCTGGTGGCGGTGGGCCTGCGCCCCGAGGATGGCAGCCGCTACATCCACGAATTCTCGGGCGGGCAGCGCCAGCGCATCGCCATCGCCCGCGCCCTGATCACCCGCCCCGCCGTGATCGTGCTGGATGAGGCGGTCTCGGCGCTGGACACCCGGGTGCGGGCGCAGATCCTGGCGCTGCTGGCCGATCTGCAGGCGCGCCACGGGCTGGCCTATCTGTTCGTCAGCCATGACCTGCATGTGGTGCGCGCGGTGACCGACCGCGTGCTGGTGATGCAGGCGGGCCGCATCGTCGAACAGGGCCCGACCGAGCGGGTCTTTGCCCGCCCCGACCACCCCTATACCCGCCAGCTGATCGCCGCGACGCCGGTCATCCCGGCCGACTGGCTGGCCCCTGCGCGAAAGGTGCCCGATGCCCTGCCCTGAGCTGTGGTTCGACCCGGCCCGGATCCTGATCGCCGGCCGCTGGCTGCCGGCTGACGAGACGCTGCCGGCCGAGGATCCCTCGACCGGTGCCCCCCTGGCCCGGATCGCCCGCGGGAGTGCGGGGGACATCGACGCGGCCGTGACAGCCGCCCGGGCCGCGGCGGCGGGCGACTGGGGCCGCACGGCGCCCGCCGACCGCGGCCGCGTGCTGGCGCGGCTGGGCCGGCTGGTGGCCGACCGGGCCGAGGCGATGGCCCGGATCGAGGCCGCCGATGTGGGCAAGCCGCTGTCGCAGGCCCGCGCCGATGCGCTGGCGCTGGCGCGCTATTGCGAATTCTACGGCGGCGCCGCCGACAAGCTGATGGGCCAGACCATCCCCTATCCGGCCGATCACACCGTCTATACCCTGCGCGAGCCGCATGGGGTGACGGGGCATGTCGTGCCGTGGAACTATCCGATGCAGATCATCGGCCGATCGGTGGGGGCGGCGCTGGCCGCGGGCAATGCCTGCGTGCTGAAACCGGCCGAAGAGGCCAGCCTGACCGCGCTGGCCTTTGCCCGGCTGGCGCAGGAGGCGGGCCTGCCCCCCGGCGCGCTGAACGTGGTGCCGGGCCTGGGCCCCGAGGCGGGCGCGGCGCTGGCCGCCCATCCGGGGGTGGACCATCTGTCCTTTACCGGGTCGGTCGGCGTGGGGGTGCAGATCCAGGCGGCGGCGGCGGCCAACATCGTGCCCGTCACGCTGGAGCTGGGCGGGAAATCGCCCCAGATCGTCTTTGCCGATGCCGATCTGGACCGCGCGCTGCCCTTCCTGGTTCGGGCGGGCATCCAGAACGCGGGCCAGACCTGTTCGGCCGCCAGCCGCATCCTGGTCCAGCGCGCGGTGCTGGACCAGGTGACCGACCGGATGGCCGCGGCCTATCGCGCGCTGCGGCTGGGGCGGGCAATGGACGACCCCGACGTGGGGCCGCTGATCTCGGCCCGGCAGCGGGCGATGGTGCAGGGCTTCCTGGACCTGGCGCCGGATGCGGTGCTGGCCCGCGCGCCGCTGCCCGCCGACCTGCCGCCGGGCGGGCACTATCTGGCGCCGGCGCTGCTGGGCGGGCTGGGGCCCGACCACAGCCTGGCCCAGGACGAGATCTTTGGCCCCGTGCAGGTGATCCTGCCCTTCGACACCGAGGATGAGGCGCTGGCCATCGCCAACGGCACCGCCTATGGCCTGGTCGCCGCGGTCTGGACGGCCGACGGCGCGCGCCAGATGCGGATGGCGCGGCATCTGCGGGCGGGGCAGGTGTTCCTGAACAGCTACGGCGCGGGCGGCGGGGTGGAACTGCCCTTTGGCGGCACGGGCCGGTCCGGGCATGGCCGGGAAAAGGGGTTCGAGGCGCTTTATGGCTTCACCCGGCTGAAGACGGTCGCCGCCTGGCACGGCTGACTTGCGCCGCGCGCCCGCGCCCCATCTACCAGAGGTATAGCCGCAACGGAGGAACCATGCGCTGCCCGGTGGACAACGAAACCCTGGTGATGACGGAACGCAGCGGGGTCGAGATCGACTACTGCCCGAAATGCCGCGGCGTCTGGCTGGACCGGGGCGAACTGGACAAGATCCTGGAACGGTCCGCCCCGGTCCAGCCAGACGCCGCGGCATTTCGGGCAGTAGTCGATCTC
>JACXUX010000327.1 GCA_014763725.1 Rhodobacterales bacterium | reverse complement strand
ACCGCCTCGGCCAGGGCCAGGTCCTCATCCGTCAGATCGGCGGGCCGCGGGGCCAGCACCAGCCGGTCGGCCACGGGGGCGGCCCCGCCCGCGGCGGGCACGGCGTTCACGGCCAGGCCCAGATGCGGCGCGATGGTGCCGCCGGGATCGGGATGGGGGATGCGCATCGGCCCCTCGATCGCGCGGACGACGGGCACGCCCTGGACATCGCGCACCGCCACCCGATATCCCCAGAAGGCCAGCCCCAGCAGCAGCGCGACCGACGACACGGCCCCCGCCAGGTTGATCATGCGCTGCATGCGCGCACCACGGCCCGGGGCCGCGGGCGCGTCGAGGAAATCCTGCTCAACGTCCGCCATGTCCTGCCTCGATCGCCGGGGATTCCAGAGCCCCGGGTGCCTGCCCAATCGACGCGGACGGGGCGCCGTTGATCAGCGCATTTCCTCGACCGGCGTCACGCCAAGGATAGCAAGACCTGCGGAAATCACAACGCCCGTGGCCCGCACCAGGGCGATTTTCGCCGCCATCACCGCAGGATCGTCCTGGATGAAGCGCAGCGCGGGGTCGTCGTTGCCGCGGTTCCACAGCGCGTGGAACTCGGACGCCAGGTCATACAGATAGAAGGCCACGCGATGGGGTTCGTTGCCGCGGGCGGCGATCTCGACCAGGCGGGGCCATTCGGCGATCTTGCGCGCCAGGTCCAGTTCGGCCGGATGGGCCAACTGCGCCAGATCGGCCGCGGCCAGGCTGGCCCCGTCGGTGGCCAGCCCCGCATCCGCCGCGCGGCGCAGCACCGAATGCACCCGGGCGCTGGCATATTGCACATACCAGACGGGGTTGTCCTTGGACTGCTCCAGCACCTTGTCGAAGTCGAAGTCCAGCGCCGCGTCGTTCTTGCGCGTCAGCATGACGAAGCGCGTCACATCGGCGCCGGCCTGTTCGACCACGTCGCGCAGGGTGACGAAGGTGCCCGCGCGTTTGGACATCTTGAAGGGTTCACCGTTCTTGAACAGCTTGACCAGCTGGATCAGCTTGATGTCCAGCGCGACGCGGCCCTGCGACAGGGCGGCGACGGCGGCCTTCATCCGCTTGACATAGCCCGAATGGTCGGCGCCGAAGATGTCGATCAGCTGGTCGTAGCCGCGGCTGACCTTGTCGTAGTGATAGGCGATGTCGGGGGCGAAATAGGTCCAGCTGCCGTCGGACTTCTGCACCGGGCGGTCGACATCGTCGCCAAAGGCCGAGGACCGGAACAGCGTCTGCTGGCGGGGTTCCCAGTCCTCGGGCATCTTGCCCTTGGGCGGCTCCAGCACGCCTTCGTAGATCAGGTCCAGATCGCGGAGCGTCTGCAGCGCGGCCTCGATCCGGCCGGTGCCATAGAGCGCGCGTTCGCTGGAATAGACGTCCATCGTCACGCCCAGCAGGGCCAGATCCTCGCGGATCATGGCCATCATGCGGCGGATCGCAAAGTCGCGAATGGTGGTCAGCCATTCGCTTTCGGGTTTGTCAAGGAAGGCCGCGCCATAGGTGTCCTTCAGCGCCTCGCCCACCGGGATCAGGTAGTCGCCGGGATAGAGGCCTTCGCGGATCGCGGGTTCCAGGCCATGCGCCTCGCGATAGCGTTCATAGGCCGACCGGGCCAGCACGTCGACCTGGGCGCCGCCGTCGTTGATGTAGTATTCGCGCGTGACCTCCCACCCGGCAAAGGCCAAGAGGCGCGCCAGCGCATCGCCGAAGACCGCGCCGCGGGTATGGCCCACGTGCATGGGGCCGGTGGGGTTGGCGCTGACGAATTCGACGTTCACGCGCTGGCCCGCGCCCAGGCTGCTGCGGCCAAAGCCGGCGCCCTGCTGCAGCGCCGCGCGCAGCACGCGCGCCCAGGCCGCGGGCTGCAGGCGCAGGTTCAGGAAGCCGGGGCCGGCCACGTCAGCCTCGGCCACGCGCGGGTCGGCGGCCAGACGTTCGGCCAGCGCCTCGGCGATCGTGCGGGGGTTCATGCCCGCGGGCCTGGCCAGCACCATGGCGGCATTGGTGGCCATGTCGCCATGGGCGGGATCGCGCGGCGGCTCGACCGCCACGGCCGCCAGGTCAAGGCCCGGCGGCAGGCGCCCGGCCTCGGTCAGCGTGGCGATGGCGTCAAGGACGAGGGTGCGGATCTCGGCGAAAAGGTTCATGACAGGGTTCCCGGCTGCGGGTCCGGGCATGCCAGAGCCGGCCGCGCCCGTCAATGCCGGGCAGGACGCCCGAATTTTCTGCGAAAATTCCGGCCGGGCACCGATCTTTCGCAGAAAGATCGCCGGTCAGCCGCAGAGCCGGGCGTGTTCCTGCAGGGCAAAGCGGTCGGTCATGCCGGCCACGTAATCGGCCACGATGCGCGCCAGTTCGGTATCGGACCCGGCTGCGGCCACATCGGCGGCCCAGGCGGGCGGCAGCAGGTCCGGCCGGGTCAGGAACAGCGGGAACAGGTCGTTGATCACCTGCGTCACCCGCGCGCGTTCGACCATCACGCTGGGGGCGCGATACATCCGCGTGAACAGGAACTGCCGCACCACCTTCAGCTCCTGATAGAGCGGCTTGGAAAAGCGGATGATCGTGCCGCCCATGGCGCGGATCTCGTCGACGTGGCGGGGCTGCGCGGCCTCGAGCCGGTTCCTGGCCACGGCGATCACGTCCTCGACCATGCGGCCGAAGACGCGGCGCAGCGCCTCGTGTCGGCGGCGCATGGGGTCGAGCCCGGGGTAGAGGCGGTCGACCTCGGCAAAGGCGGGGCCGGTGACGGGCAGGTCCATCAGGTCGGCCTCGGTGAACAGGCCCGACCGCAGCCCGTCGTGCAGGTCGTGATGCGAATAGGCCACGTCGTCGGCGATGGCGGCCACCTGCGCCTCGGCGCTGGCAAAGGTGGACAGGCCCAGGTCGCGCTGGGCATTTGCCTCGGCCAGGGCATAGGGCAAGGGCTGATCGGCATGCTTGGGGTCGGCGAAGGGGCCGATCACGGGGCCGTTGTGCTTGGCGATGCCTTCCAGG
>JACXUX010000326.1 GCA_014763725.1 Rhodobacterales bacterium | reverse complement strand
TGTGGCGCCTGCCCGCGGATCAGGCCGCGGCCGAGATCGAAGCCCTGGTCGAGGCGGCGGCGGGGAACGGGGCGGCGGGCCTGTGTTCCTTGCCCCCGGCCGTGCGCTGCTGCAGGATTTCCTGGGCATCCCGCTGATGACCGACCTGGCCGCGATGCGCTGGCGGCAGCGGGGGGCGATCCGGCGCGGCTGGACCCGGCGATCCCGGTCGATTTCATCTGCGATCATTCGCTGGTGGTCTATCACAGCGCCAGCCCCCAGGCGCTGGCGCTGAACCGCACGGCGGAACTGGACCGCAACGCCGAACGCTTTGCCTTCATCAAATGGTGCGGGCAGGCCTTTGGCCGGTTCCGCGTGGTCCCGCCCGGGCAGGGCATCATGCACCAGATCAACCTGGAACGGCTGAGCACGGTCGTCCGCCTGGTGCCGCTGCCCGATGGCCGCCTGGCCGCGCGGCCCGACACGATGATCGGCACCGACAGCCATACCACCATGGCCCATGCGCTGGGCATCCTGGGCTGGGGCTTGGGCGGGATCGAGGCCGAGGCCGCCATGCTGGGCCTGGCGCTGGACATGGCCGCGCCCCGCGTGCTGGGGCTGCGGCTGACGGGACGGCTGGCCCCGGGCGTGACGGCCACCGATCTGGTGCTGCATGTGACCGAACTGTTGCGCCGGCACGACCCGGTCGGCGCCTTTGTCGAGGTCTTCGGTCCCGGCCTGTCGGCGCTGGGCCTGTCGGACCGGGCGACCATCGCCAACATGTCGCCCGAATACGGCGCGACCTGCACCTATTTCCCCATCGACCAGGCGACGCTGGACTATCTGGCGATGACCGGGCGGGATGCGGCGCAGCTGGCGCGGATCGCGGCCTATGCCCGCGCCCAGGGCCTGTGGCACGAAGCGGATGAGGCCGGCCCCCGTTTCGACCGTGTGGTGGACCTGGACCTGGCCCAGGTGGAACCTGCCATGGCGGGCCCCGTGCGCCCCGACCAGCGGGTGCCGCTGGCGCAGGTGCCGGCGTCGTTCGCGGCGCGGCTGGGGCGTCTGGGCGAGGCCGGCGCCCCTGCGCGCGATGGTTTCGGCCACGGGTCTGTGGTGATCGCGGCGATCACCAGCTGCACCAATACCGCCAACCCGGCGCTGATGATGGCGGCGGGCCTGCTGGCGCGCAACGCCGCCGCGCGGGGGCTGCGGCCGGCGCCCTGGGTCAAGTGTTCGCTCAGCCCCGGGTCGCGGTCGGTGACCCGCTATCTGGATGCCGCGGGTCTGACCCCCGCGCTCGAGGCGCTGGGCTTTCACACCATCGGCTATGGCTGTGCCACCTGCAACGGCAACTCGGGCCCGCTGGCGCCCGACTGGCAGGCCCGCATCGACGAAGGCGGCCTTGCCACCGTCGCCGTCCTGTCGGGCAACCGCAATTTCGAGGGGCGTATCCACCCCGCGGTCAAGGCGGGCTACCTGGCCTCGCCGCCGCTGGTGATCGCGGCGGCGCTGGCGGGGTCGGTCGCGGTTGATCCGCCCCTCGGGCTTTCCGGCGCTGGGGCCGGCCTTCGACGCGGGCCACCCGCCGCCGCCGCTGCGGCCGCTGCTGGTGCTGGGCGATGCGGTGACGACCGACCACATCTCGCCCAACGGGGCGATCCGGGCCGAGTCGCCTGCCGGGCAATGGCTGATCGCGCAGGGCACGCCGCCCGCCCGGCTGAGCAACTTCGGCCTGCGCCGCGGCAACCCCGAGGTCTGCGGCCGCGGCATGTTCGACAACCCGCTGCTGGAAAACGAGCTGATGGACGGCCGCCGCGGCAACCTGGCGCGCTGGCGGGGTCAGGTGCTGTCGGTGTGGGACGCGGCCAGGGCCATGCAGGCCGATGGCGCGCAGGGCATCATCCTGGCCGGGCGGAACTACGGGGCGGGATCCTCGCGCGACTGGGCGGCCAAGGGGCTGCGGATGCTGGGTGTGCTGGCGGTGCTGGCCGAAAGCTTTGAACGCATCCACCGGTCGAACCTGATCGGGATGGGGGTGCTGCCGCTGACCTTCCAGCCCGGCCAGACGCGCCACGACCTGGCGCTGCAGGGCGAGGAAGAGCTGCAGATCGACATCGGCCCCCAGGGGCTGGCGCCCGGCGCGGCGCTGGGGCTGCGGGTGCGGCGCGGGGGGCGCAGGCGGCCGCGCTGACGGTGCGGCTGGCCGCGGTGTCGGGGGACGAGATTGCCACCCTGGCTGCGGGCGGCATCCTGCCCCGGATCCTGCGGCATCTGCAGGCCGATCGGGGCGCAGGCTGATCCCCGGGGAATGCCGGGGCCGCGGCAGGGCAGGGGCTGCCGCGGGGCCGGGCGGGGGCGGTGCCCCCGCCCTATCCCCGTGCCGTCAGCGCGGGCAGATGGGCGTCGATGAAGCCCGTATGCACGTCGCCCGCGCGAAAGGCGGGGTGGCTCAGGCAGGCGATCAGGAAGTCGCGGTTGGTCCGCAACCACTCGATCGCAAAGCCGGCCAGCGCCGTCGCCGCCCGGTCGCAGGCCGCCGCGCGGGTGTCGGCATGGGCGATGACCTTGGCGATCATCGGGTCGTAATGCGGGGTCATCACATCGCCCTGGCGATAGCCGCTGTCGATGCGCAGCCCCGGGCCCGGGGCCGGGGGGCGAACACCGTCAGCGGCCCGGGCGAGGGCAGGAACTGCCGGTCGGGGTTTTCGGCATAAAGCCGGCACTCGATGGCATGGCCCCGGCTGGCGATGTCGGCCTGGGGCGTGGCGGGCAGCCGCCCCGCGGCCAGCAGCAGCTGCATGGCCACCAGATCCTGCCCGGTCACCATTTCCGTCACCGGATGTTCGACCTGGATGCGGGTGTTCATTTCCAGAAAGAAGAAGTCGAAACTTTCCGCATCGACGATGAACTCGATCGTGCCCGCGCCGCTGTAACCGGTGTGCCGGCACAGGGCCACGGCCGCATCGGCCATGGCCTGGCGCGTGGCGGGCGGCAGGCCGGGGGCGGGGCTTTCCTCGATCACCTTCTGAAAGCGGCGTTGCAGCGAACAGTCGCGTTCGAACAGATGCACCGCGCCCGCGGCGCCAAAGCCGAAGACCTGGATTTCCACATGCCGCGCCTTGGGCACGAAGCGTTCCAGAAACACCGTGCCGTCGCCAAAGGCCTTGGCCGCCATCGACTGGGTGGCGGCCACCGTGGCCTCCAGCTGCGCGGGGTCGTTCACCCGCCGCATGCCGATGCCGCCGCCCCCGGCCGCGGCCTTGACCAGCAGCGGATAGCCCACGGCCGCGCCCATGGCGGCCAGATCGACCGCATCGCCCGGCGCGATCCGGTCGGACCCGGGCAGGATCGGCACCCCGGCCGCCGCCGCCAGCGCGCGTGCCTGCGCCTTGTCGCCCATGGCGCGGATCGTGTCGGGGGCAGGGCCGATCCAGATCAGCCCTTCGTCCTGGACCCTTTGGGCGAAATCGGCATTCTCGGACAGGAAGCCATAGCCCGGATGCACCGCATCGGCGCCGGTCTGCCGCGCGGCGGCGATCACCCGGTCGACATCCAGATAGCTGTGGCGGGCCGGCGCCGGGCCGATGGCCACGGCCTGATCCGCCGCATCCACATGGGCGGCACCCGCATCGGCCTCGGAATGCACGGCCACGGTGCCCAGCCCCAGCGCCCGGGCCGAACGGAACACGCGGCAGGCGATCTCGCCCCGGTTGGCGACCAGAACCTTGCGCATGCCTCAGGCCCGGATCCGCGCGACGACCGTGCCTTCGGTGACCGTCTCGCCCTCGGCCGCCAGCAGTTCGACCAGCTCGCCGCTTTCCGTGGCCGAGACGGGGATCTCCATCTTCATCGATTCGAGGATCAGGATCACGTCGCCCTCTTCGAGCTTCTGCCCGACCTGCGCCTCGATCTTCCAGATATTGCCGGTGATTTCGGTCTTCACATCGACGATGGCCATGCTGTTCCTCCGTGTCGTCCCGCGCGTCGGGACTGGTGTGACCGTAGCTGCACCCATTAGTGGTTGCAACAACAACAACTGATATGCCATGCAGGGTGCGGCGGCCCCGCGGCCGCAGGCCAAGGCGGAGAACACGATGACAGACAATCCCTGGCAGGCCTGGATCGGCCGCAGCGAGACGGCCACCTGCCGCGCCGACGGCTGGCCCCTGGTCGCGCTGGCGGCGGCGCTGGACGGGCAGGCGGCGCTGGCCGACGGTGCCCCGCTGCCCGCGCTGGCGCACTGGTGCTATTTCGTGCCGACCGCGGCGCAGGCGCAGCTGGGCCCCGACGGGCACCCGCCGCGCGGCGGGCTGATCCCGCCCCTGGTGCAGCCGCGCCGGATGTGGGCGGGCAGCGAGATCACCTTTCACGCGCCGCTGCGGCTGGGCGGGGATCTGGTCCGCAGCTCTACCGTGGCCGATGTCGCGACCAAGGCGGGGTCCAGCGGGCCGCTGGTCTTCCTGCGCCTGCGCCACGACTGGCGCGACGGCCAGGACACCCCCCTGCTGAGCGAGGTGCAGACCCTGGTCTACCGCGATCCGCCCGACCCGGACGAGGGCAAGCCCCGCC
>JACXUX010000325.1 GCA_014763725.1 Rhodobacterales bacterium | reverse complement strand
GACTCACGACGTGGCCCCCCTTAGCATCCGGGCGGGGGCGGTTTCCAAGCCCCCGCCCGGATGCTAAGGGGGGCCACGTCGTGAGTCCGTCACACTCTCAGCCCCAGGAAGCCGCCCATGCCCGCCATGTCCGAGCCGAAGCTCATTTCCGGCAACGCGAACCTTTCGCTGGCCCGTGCCATCGCCCGCCGCATGTCGATGCACCGCGGCATGTCGGTCAATCTGGTCGACGCGCGGGTCGAACGCTTCAACGATCAGGAGATCTTCGTCGAGGTATTCGAGAATGTCCGGGGCGAGGACATGTACATCATCCAGCCCACCTCGAACCCGGCCAACGACAACCTGATGGAACTGCTGATCATGACCGACGCGCTGCGCCGGTCCTCGGCCGACCGGATCACCGCCGTCATCCCCTATTTCGGCTATGCCCGCCAGGACCGCCGCGCCAAGGCCCGCACGCCGATCAGCGCCAAGCTGGTGGCCAACCTGCTGACCGAGGCCGGGATCGACCGCGTGCTGACGCTGGACCTGCATGCCGCGCAGATCCAGGGCTTCTTCGACATTCCGGTTGATAACCTCTACGCTTCGCCGGTCTTTACACTGGACATCGAACACCATTTCCGCGGCCGCATGGGCGATCTGATGGTGGTGTCGCCCGACGTGGGCGGCGTGGCCCGCGCGCGCGAGATCGCGCGGCGGATCAACGCGCCGCTGGCCATCGTCGACAAGCGGCGCGAAAAGGCGGGCGAAGTGGCCGAGATGACGGTGATCGGCGACGTGTCGGGCAAGACCTGCATCATCGTCGACGACATCTGCGACACGGCGGGCACGCTGTGCAAGGCGGCCGATCTGCTGATGGCCTCGGGCGCGACCGAGGTGCACAGCTACATCAGCCACGGCGTGCTGTCGGGCCCGGCGGTCGAACGGATCGAGAAGTCGACGATGAAGACGCTGGTCATCACCGATTCGATCGAACCGACGGACCGGGTGCGCGCGGCGCGCAACATCCGCATCGTGCCCACCGCGCCGATGTTCGCCCAGGCGATCCTGAACATCTGGAACGGCACCTCGGTGTCGTCGCTGTTCGAGACCGATACCCTGGTCCCGATCTACGAGGGCATGTATTCCCGCCCCTGACGCCGGGGCGAATTTTCTGCGAAAATTCGGCGGCGTCAGTCGATGTCCCAGTCGTCATCGTCGCGCAGCGGGCCGATCGCCGTCCAGTCGGCCCGCACGCGCGCCACCCGCGTGTCGCCCCAGGTGCGGAACACCAGGTCAAAGCCCTCGGGCCCCACATGTTCGGCAACGACATCGGCGCGCATGTTGGTTTCCTTGTCCAGATCCCACAGCGAGACGCCTACCATCACCGCCGGCCGGTCATGGAACGCCTCTCGAAAGGTGATCTGATGCCGGCTTTCGCGCGGGCCGTGGCCGGTCCACATCGGGCCGCCATCGGCGAAATCGGAAAACAGCATGCGCGAGCCCTGCTCGACGCCGAGGGTTCCGCGAAACCGCCGCATGATGCCTCCGTTCCCTGACCGGTTCTGCGCACTACCGCATCATTCGGGGCAAAATTTCGTCGGATCAATGGAAAAGGCCCCGGAGACCGGGGCCTTTCACCTTCCGTCGCGCGGGATCAGACCGCCAGCGCGGCCCGGGCGGCCAGCATGTCGTTGACCAGCTTTTCGCCCGCATCCCGGTCGGCCAGGGCGGCGGCCTGGCTGCGCGCCTCGGCCAGCAGGTCATCCATCAGGGCGGCATTCGCCTCGGCCACGGGCACGGCCCGTTCGGCCAGGACCGTCACCGACTGGGGGTTGATCTCGGCAAAGCCGCCGGTGACCAGATAGGCCGTCACGCCCTGGGCCGAGACGGCGCGCACGATCCCGGGGCGCAGCGTGGTGATGGTGGGGACGTGCCCTTCCATCGCCGTCAGGTCGCCCTCGGCGCCCGGGATCTGAACCTCTGTCGCCGTCAGGGCGGCAAGCCGCCGCTCGGGGCTGACCAGGTCGAACTGCAGCGTGCCTGCCATGATGCCCCCCTCAGGCCGCAGCCGCGGCCAGACGCTGGGCCTTGGCCACCGCTTCCTCGATGTCGCCCACCATGTAGAAGGCGGCCTCGGGCAGGTGGTCGTATTCGCCGTTCACCACCGCCTTGAAGCTGGCGATGGTCTTTTCCAGCGGCACCTGGACGCCGTCCGAACCGGTGAAGACCTTGGCCACGTCGAAGGGCTGCGACAGGAAGCGCTGGATCTTGCGGGCGCGGGCCACGGTCAGCTTGTCCTCTTCGGACAGTTCGTCCATCCCGAGGATCGCGATGATGTCCTGCAGCGCCTTGTAGCGCTGAAGGATCTGCTGCACCTGGCGGGCGACGCTGTAATGCTCTTCGCCGATCACCGCCGGGTCCAGCAGGCGCGAGGTCGAATCGAGCGGGTCCACGGCCGGGTAGATGCCCAGTTCCGAGATCGCGCGCGACAGCACCGTGGTGGCGTCGAGGTGGGCAAAGGACGTGGCCGGCGCGGGGTCGGTCAGGTCGTCGGCCGGAACGTAGATCGCCTGGACCGAGGTGATCGAGCCGTTCTTGGTCGAGGTGATGCGTTCCTGCAGCGCGCCCATGTCGGTGGCCAGCGTCGGCTGATAGCCCACGGCGCTGGGGATGCGGCCCAGCAGCGCCGACACCTCGGACCCCGCCTGGGTGAAGCGGAAGATGTTGTCGACGAAGAACAGCACGTCCGTGCCCGACTGGTCGCGGAACTGTTCGGCCAGCGTCAGGCCGGTCAGCGCGACGCGGGCGCGCGCATGATCAGAACCGTCTTGCCCACGCCGGCGCCGCCGAACAGGCCGATCTTGCCGCCCTTGGCATAGGGGGCCAGCAGGTCGATGACCTTGATGCCGGTGACCAGAACCTTGCTTTCGGTCGCCTGGGCGGCGAAGTCCGGGGCGGGCTGGTGGATGGTGCGGGTTTCGGCCGCGGCCACGGGGCCCTTTTCGTCGATCGGTTCGCCGATCACGTTCAGGATGCGGCCCAGCGTGGCATCGCCCACGGGAACCGAGATCGGGCTGCCGGTGTCGCGCACGGGGGCGCCGCGGACCAGGCCCTCGGTCGAGTCCATGGCGATGGTGCGGACGGTGCTTTCGCCCAGGTGCTGGGCCACTTCCAGAACCAGACGCTTGCCGTTGTTGTCGGTTTCGAGCGCGTTCAGGATCGCCGGCAGGCTGCCTTCGAACTGAACGTCAACCACGGCGCCGATCACCTGGGTGACTTTGCCTTGTGCCATTGTCGTATCTCCGGTTCCTCAGAGCGCCTCGGCGCCCGAAATGATCTCGATAAGCTCTTTGGTGATCGCGGCCTGACGGCTCCGGTTGTACTGGATCGTCAGCTTGTTGATCATGTCGCCCGCGTTGCGGGTGGCGTTGTCCATCGCGCTCATCCGCGCGCCCTGTTCCGAGGCGCCGTTTTCCAGCAGGGCCGAGAAGACCTGCGTGGCCACGCCGCGCGGCAAGAGGTCGGCCAGGATCGCCTCTTCGCCCGGTTCATAGTCGTAAAGCGCGGTGGTCGCCGCACCCTCGAACCGGGCCGGGATGATCTGCTGCGCCGTCGGAACCTGGCTGATCACCGACTGGAACCGGTTGAAGAACAGCGTGGCCACGTCGAATTCGCCGGCGTCGAAGCGGGCCAGGATGTCGCGGGCGATGCCCTGCGCCACCGAATAGCCCATCTTGCGAACCTCGCTCAGATCGACGTGGCCCACGAAATGCGTGGAATAGTCCCGCTTCAGCTGTTCGCGACCCTTCTTGCCGACGGTCAGGATCCTTACCGTCTTGCCCTGCGCCAGCAGCTCGGCCGCGCGCGCCTTGGCCAGGCGCACGATGGTCGAGTTGAAGCCGCCGCAGAGGCCGCGTTCCGAGGTCATCACCACCAGCAGGTGCACCCGGTCCGACCCGGTGCCCGACAGCAGGCGCGGCGCGCCTTCCTGCCCGCCGACCGAGGACGCCAGCCCCGCCATCACGGCATTCATCCGTTCGGCATAGGGGCGGGCGGCTTCGGCCGCCTCCTGGGCGCGCCGCAGCTTGGCTGCGGCGACCATCTGCATCGCCTTGGTGATCTTCCGCGTGTTCTTGACGCTGGCGATCCGGTTCTTCAGGTCCTTAAGGCTGGGCATGTCCCTATCCTCTCAGGCCGGGCTCAGGCGAAGTCTTTGGCGAATTCGGCGATCGCTTCTTTCAGCTTGGCTTCGTCGGCGCCCTTGATCTTGGGATCGGCCGTGGTGATCCAGTCCAGGATGTCCTTGCGCTTGGTGCGCAGGTAGGTCAGCAGGCCCAGTTCGAACCGGCCCACATCCTTGACCGCCACCTTGTCGAGGAAGCCCGCCGTGCCCGCATAGATCACGCAGACGATTTCCGCGTTGGTCAGGGGGGCATACTGCGGCTGCTTCATCAGCTCGGTCAGGCGGGCACCGCGGTTCAGCAGCGCCTGGGTCGAGGCGTCGAGGTCCGAGCCGAACTGCGCAAAGGCCGCCATCTCGCGATACTGGGCCAGCGACAGCTTGACCGGGCCGGCCACCGTCTTCATCGAGTTGGTCTGCGCCGACGACCCCACGCGGCTGACCGACAGACCGGTGTTCACCGCCGGGCGGATGCCCTGGTAGAACAGTTCGGTTTCCAGGAAGATCTGGCCGTCGGTGATCGAGATCACGTTGGTCGGGATATAGGCCGACACGTCGCCCGCCTGGGT
>JACXUX010000049.1 GCA_014763725.1 Rhodobacterales bacterium | reverse complement strand
AAATTTGGATTATCAGAGTTATTTTGGGAGCAAATCAAGAAAAACTATGGGTATGAATCGGATAAGCCATCTGTAAAAGATTTTGTTGTAACTTTATTTAAAGATGTTTATGAGAGAAATTTTGCAGATACTCATATCTTAAATAATGATGCGCTTGTATTTATGAATAGATGGAAAGATAGCAGAAAACATCAAAGTGTGTTTGAGTATTTTTCTAAACAATGCGAAGATATTTTAAAGATTGAAGATGATGTTATTAATAGAGATTTTAGGGATTTACTGGAGTTAGACTATTTTGATGTGATAGAAGTCCATATTATTAGAGCACTTATAAACGAAGTAGTTTCTAGGTCTTCATCTCATGGAGATATAACTTTATGGATTAGAAATCGAAGACAAAGTCATTGGTATGAAAAATATAGTGATATCTATGAAGCGATAGATTATGCATCAAAATTTATAGCATACATTGATAAAACAGAGCTAAATATAGAAAATCTAAAACACGGTATAGATATTTATAGCACGGTATTATTTGAAATAGATAAAATGTATAGAAAATTCACTTATCATATGTATGAATCAAAACAAGTAACTCTTTTAGAAAAATTGAGCTCTTTAATAGAAAATATTTATACAAATAACTATCTTGTAAAACTTGGTGATAATTGGCAAACTCATATTGATAAGATGGATAGATGGCAATTTAATGAAAATATCATGCAAAAAGATTTTTATAAAAAATTTGTACAACCAACTTTAGATAAAAATGGAAAAATCTATGTAATTATCTCTGATGCGTTGCGTTATGAGATTGCCCACGAATTTGCAGGAATGATGCGACAAGAAGATATGTTCGAAGCTAAAATATCTCCTATAGTCTCTATGCTCCCAAGTTATACTCAGCTTGGTATGGCTTCGCTTTTGCCAAATAAAAATATAAAATTAAGTGGGGATGATAGTGGCACTGTAATTGTTGATGATATAAATAGTAGAAGTGGTAATAGAGAAAAAGTTTTAAAATCTTATGTACCTAACAGTATGACTATCTCGGCAAAAGAGTTTTTGGGGATGACTAAAACTGCTGAATATGGAACTAGAGAAGTTGTACGAGATAATGATGTGGTATATATTTATCATAACATCATAGATCACGAAGGTAAGCAAGAGACTGAAGATACCGTTTTTAGAGCGGCAGAAGAGTGTCTAAATGAACTAAAACAAATAGTTAGAAAACTTACAAGTGCAAATGCTACAAATATCATTGTTACAGCTGATCATGGATTTTTATATCAGTTTAAATCTTTACAAGAGAGCGATTTTGCTCAAAACAGTGCAAGTGGTGAAAAGGTTTTATACCTTGATAGAAGATTTGTAATAGGTAAAAATTTAGAAGATCATCAAAGTTTTAAAAAGTTTAGTGAAAAAGATTTAGGTCTTGATGGTGGACTTGAAGTTTTAATCCCAAAATCTATAAATAGACTTAGAAAAAAAAGGTCAAGTAGTAAATTTGTTCATGGTGGAGCTACTCTTCAAGAAATAGTTGTACCTGTAGTGCAGATAAATAAAAAAAGAAAAACAGATACTTTAAATGTTGATGTTTCAGTGATTTCAGGACAAAGTAGCATTATATCATCTGGACAAATAAGTGTTACATTTTATCAGCAAGAGAGTGTTACTGATAAATTGCTACCAAGAGTATTAAAAGTTGGGATATATTCAAAAGATGGTGTTTTGATTTCAGACACGCATACACTTAATTTTGATCTTAAATCAGATAACCCAAGAGAAAGAGAGATGAAAGTTAGATTTTTACTCTCTACAAATTCGGATGATTATAACAATCAAGAAGTGTTTTTGAGACTGGAAAAAATATCACCTGCACCTGAAACTTCACACGATAAGTTTTATGGTGATGGAGTGAAATATACACTTAGAAAATCTATCAAAAGTGATTTTGATTTTTAGGAGCACAAAAGATGAGTACACTTGATAACAAAATAAATGAACATTTTGCAGGGCTTGTTGTCCGAAAAGATTTGGTTAAAACAGTTAAAGGCAATGCAATAGTGCCTTCTTATGTGCTTGAGTATCTACTTGGGCAGTATTGTGCAACTAATGATGAAGATAGTATAAATACAGGTATCCAAACAGTAAAAGAGATATTAGCTAAACACTATGTCCATAGAAATGAAGCAGGATTAGTTCGTTCAACCATAAAAGAGAAAGGTCGATACAAAGTTATTGATAAAATAAGCGTGTCGCTAAATGATAAAGATGATACTTATGAAGCTGAATTTAGTAATCTTGGAATAAAAAAAGTTTTGGTTGATTCATCTACCGTAAAAGCTCATCCTAAATTATTAGTTAGTGGTGTATGGTGCATTGCTGATGTAGAATATGATTTTAATGAAGAAGATAAAAAAAGAGTTCCTTGGATACTCTCAACGCTTAAACCTATTCAGCTTTCACACTTTGATTATGATACATATGTAGATTCAAGAGATAAATTTACTACATCAGAATGGATTGATACTATTATTCAAAGTATTGGTTTTAAGCCTGATATGATGGGCAATAGAAATAAACTGATGCAACTTGTAAGACTTATCCCATTTTGTGAGCGAAACTATAATTTGATGGAACTAGGACCAAAAGGAACTGGGAAATCTCATATTTACTCAGAGTTTTCTCCTCATGGAATATTGATCTCTGGTGGCGAAGTGACGGTTCCAAAACTTTTTGTAAATAATAGTTCTGGAAAAATTGGTCTTGTTGGCTATTGGGATTGTGTTGCATTTGATGAATTTGCAGGCAAAAAGAAAAAGGTTGATAAAGCTTTAGTAGACATTATGAAAAACTATATGGCAAATAAATCCTTTTCAAGAGGTGTTGAAACTTTAGGTGCAGAAGCATCAATGGTTTTTGTTGGAAATACAAGTCATACGGTACCATATATGCTAAAACATAGTGATCTTTTTATGGATTTACCTGATTCGTATCATGATTCAGCTTTTTTAGATCGTATCCATTTTTATATACCAGGTTGGGAAGCAGATATCATAAGAGGTGAAATGTTTTCAAATGGATATGGATTTGTTGTAGATTATTTAGCAGAGATACTTAGATACCTTAGAAACAGAGACTATTCGGATAAATATCAAGAGTATTTTACACTTTCAAGTGATATTTCAACAAGGGATAGAGATGCTATCAATAAAACTTTTTCAGGGCTTATGAAAATCCTATATCCAAAAGGTGAAGCATCAAAAGAAGAGATACAAGCAATTTTGGAATTTGCAATAGAGGGAAGAAAAAGGGTAAAAGATCAACTTCTTAGGATTGATTCTACTTATTCAAAAGTAAAATTTGGTTTTGAAGATCAAAATAGCAATCAAAAAACAGTAAAAACACTAGAAGAACAAGAATATCCTGTACATTATCATCATGCACTTGAATCTGATGAGTCTGTGGACGAAAAAGTTAACATAAATATTGAGGTTAATACTCAACCTGCATTTAAAATTATTAAAAATAAAGAGCTAAAAGAGCAACATTTAACTTTTAGTGAAAATCAAAAAGGTGTGACTTATGATATGCTTTTTGCTCCATATTTTGTAAATGCTACTCAAATCACATTAACTGATCCATATATTAGGGCATTTTTTCAGATAAGAAATCTTATGGAATTTGTTGAAACTATAGTGAAAATAAAAGATGAAGAAGAGAACCTAGAATTTAAATTAATAACCATAGAAGATGAGTTTAAGCCAGAACAACAGATAGAATATTTCAATCAAATTAAACAATCTTGTGAAGCCGTTGGGATAGAGTTTAGCTGGGATTTTGATAAAACTCAAACCATTCATGCTCGTTTTATCAATATCAATACAGGATGGAAAATTTTACTTGATAGAGGTTTAGATATTTTTCAACAATATGACATGAATAACACCTTTTCTTTGCAAAATAGGTTGCAAAATTTTAGAAGTTGCAAGGCATTTGATATTACATATATCAAAGAGTAAAAGAGTTTTTCAGCCCTCAAGAACTTTGCAGTCGCTCCCGTCTTTCTTAGGGCTTGATATTCAAGAGAAATTCTACCAAAATTTAGCTCAAATTTTCAACCAATTTGCACTCCAAAATCCTCTGGCTTGATATGAAAGTATGATGATATTTTTTGATATATCAGATCATTTACTTCACTTAAAATCCCTTCGCTTTGTTCATCTATGAGGTTATCTTTGATGTCATAAGCAAATAGCAGTTCGTTATCTTCATCTAGTTTTACAGCTGTTAAATATTCTTTGATAATAAGCATTTTTGTTTCCTTTTTTTGAATATTTTTTACAAAAATATAGCTTTTTGTCAAGATTTATCCACCTAAATAATGCTCAGTAATACTTGCACGATTATGCTTCATCTCATAGCTAACTTCTTGAAGTGATTGGGCATAAGTGTAGCCGTTGTTTTGATACTCTCTTACTCTATTTTGTGCAAAGGTCCAGCGAAAACCATGTGAACCATGATGAGGGATATTTAACTTTTGGCATGTGATTTTGATATCATCGATATACTCTTGGTAAGAGATTTTAAAATATGAAGTATCATTTTGCAAAAAGAATTTTTGCAAAGTTTCATAGGTTTTGACTGAAACAAATACATCGCCAACTTTCCCACCTTTTTCTTTGGTTTCAATCACACCCACACTTTTGTTGGTAATCTCATCAATTTTTATATCTTTTAGCTGCTCCGCTTTGATAAGTGTTACTCCCTCACTTCGTGCACCGCCTTCAAGCTGTATGGTTGCAGCTAATTGGTGTTTTGGATTGGAGAGAGTTTGGATGATATGATGTGGATTATCATAAACCCTGCTATGGTAGTTGTTTGCCACAAGCTTTAAATCTCTAGCATTGTTTAAAATCTCTTGTCTTATTTTAAAATCATAAATAATTGGAAATTGGTATTTCTCTTTTGAGTAGCGATTAAGAGCAATCTCTAACTTTCCAAGAGCAGATATGATTTTTTCCAAGTACTGTTTAGAAGGGTAGTATTCTATTTTATACTCAATATAGCTTTTGATATGCTCATCAGTGATAAGTTCACAGTTTTTGAGTTTAAAATGCTCTTTGAGGTAGTTAAAAAAGTTATTCCAAACATTTCTATAGCTCTCCATCGTTTTAAAAGATGATACACATCCATAATGTTCATGATTTGGATTTATTCTATCAGATTTTTTTGCACCTTCAAAGAATATGAGCTTTGTAAGTACCGCTGTTTGATAATATACACTTCCTCTCATTTTTGCTTTTTCCATTTATCTATAATTTTTCCTGCTTCTATATACAGGTATGTGTTGAGTCCTTCTACTTTTTTTCACTTTGAAAGCATCAAACAAAGATTAGATTTTTAATAGATCTAAAAAAACTACATTTAGGCGTTTCTCCTACCACCAAGGTGGCTATACAGTTTTGAAAAGTATCTGAAAACTTTACATTTTGCTTCACAGTTTTTAAATAGTCTAGAAAGAAAAGATTCTGGTAAACTCTTCCACCTAGCTCAGCTTTAGTCATTGTTTGAATCAATGCTTACTTTTGGTAAGGGTTATAAAAAAGAAAATTCTAACACCTATTTTGTCAAGTATAACCGTTAGCCAAAAAAAAGATTTACGATAAGATTTTTTGCTCCCCGTTTCCTTGTTTTTGTAGATTGTTGCAAAAGTAGCTTGTTTTAGGGGATATTTAGAGAATATTTTACAAAAAGAGAAGAGGTGTAATTTACATCTTTTTTTACAAAGCTTTACAAAAGAGTTGACAGAACTCTTTAGTAAGATGGAAAAAATTTCGCTAAATTAACAATTTTTTAATTGCAATATCACTTGTTTTTTAATTTCATCGAACGATAAGTCAAGTCTATTTGTCTCATCCAGATAAACAGCTTCATCATCTTTGGGCTCTTGTTTTGCTTTGATAAATTTGATTAAATCTTCTTTGGCATTGATATTTTTTATTTTGTTAGTTAGCTCTAATATTTCATCAAGACTGAGTATTTTATGCTCGCACATTGAACCAAAATCAAATAAATCTCTACTTTTTTCTCTTAGCATAAGAGCGACTATTTTGAGTTTTGAGATAGTTTTGACATCTAAAATTTTCAGCTTTGAGTTTTGAAAATCGCAGTAACGCAACTCTTTTAAAATCTCTTTTTGCACCTCTCTATTGGCACAAAAAAACTCTATCTTCACACCATCAAGAACAAATTTTAAGATATATTCATCAGGAAATAACCCTGCAAGTCTCAGTGCAAAAACATTTTCATCTTCAATCTTTTTTGCACCTATACTCAACATGGATGGAATTATCTTTTTATACTCAAGTAAATTTTTACTCACTATGTCAATATCTTCAGATATTCTATGGTTTATATAGTGTGAGAGTGCTGTGCCACCTGTAAAATAGAGTTCACTTTCAAAGAGATCTAAATCTTTGATTATTTGCAGAGCTTTTAAAACATTAGAAGTCATTAATCATCCCTAAAACCTCTTTGTAGAGAGGGTTTTGATTATATTTGCCTTCTAGCTGAATATCCATCCCATTTGTAGAGATAAATCCTTTTTTATAAAGCGATTTATACTTATCATCTAAAACAGCTTTAACCATATTTTTGCCAAATTTATCGCAAAGCGTTTTTATATCACTATGGTTTAGAGTACTAAGATAATTTGAGATGATAGAGTAAACTTTTTGATGGCTTCTTTGATTTGTTTGCCAAAAAAGATTTACAGAAAAATCTGATGGCTCAAACTCTACGCTATCAGATAGATCAACAACACCAGCTTTAGCTTTGACTTCATCATACTCTAGATGACTCAAAAGTGTATAAAGACGACTTCTACTGTTCTTCCAGTCTCTAAGTGTTCGCTCAGGCAAGTCTAAAAGCTTGCTCATTTGTTGTTGTGTCATCTCTATCTTCTCCAGTATTTTTATAATTATAGGCGAATACCGCCTAAATGTCAATTAAGATTTATGATTGTTCACACTTCCCGCCATGTGTACCATAGTTTTTCATAGCAGTATTTAAAAGAACCTCTGCAAAATCTTTATAGAGCAGTTGAATACTTTGCGGAGCATTTTCTTTTTGGAAAGTCTCTTTTATTTTTTTTGCACAATCAGTCGAACTAAAAATAGTGGAAAGAATCTTCTCATACAATACAGAGCATAACAGTATATTTTTTTAGATGATGACATATGTGATGCATTTCCATAAACAATTACATATTGTGCTTCCTCTTGGCTAAATGCTGCACCTGTTTTCTTTTTAAACATATCTTCATACATATCAAATGGAAATCCCATTTATCGCTCCTTTTGCTTATTGTATCGTTTGATAATATTTTTTAGTTTTGTGATCTCATCTTCTAAAGATTGTCTAACATAATGGGTTGACTTTATCTCTGTGTGAAATTTTGAGAGAGTGTTATCTATGAGTTTGAAACTATCTTGGATATCTTTTTGCTCTTTTGCGTTTTCACTAGCAATCTTTAAAAGATATTTTTTGTACTCGCTAAATTGCTCCTCTATCTCATCAACATTTTGAGCTAGTTGGGTTTGAAACTCTGATGAATAGTTCATTAGAAGTTTTTGAATACCAAGAGCAAATCTATCTTGTAAAAAGTAAAATATTCCAGCTCCAGCTATTACTCCACTAAAAAATACAACCACTTGCATCATCATAAAGGTTGTTTGGTTATACATTTTTCTCATCCTTTTTTATGATGTGCTCATTGATGTATTGAGATAGATAGGTATGAGAGATAGTTTTTCTATATTTACTTTGCAGGTGTTGTTTTATATCTCTTAAACTATACCCATCATCATGCAGTCCTAAAATAACTGAGTGCATCGATAAAAGCATCTGAAGCTTCTGTTTTGGTTTCTCTTTTTTGAGTTTTATCCTCTCTAGTTTTGCGATACTTCCAAGTTCATTTAGAGTTTGAGATTTATTTTTTGATTTTAAAAGCTGCTCTTTGTCATAAAAGTGCTTGATAGCAAGAAGAAAGGAAGCCAAAGATAAAAGCTTTTTATCAATTCCATCATTTTTTAGTTTAAAAAACTGATTTTTTTGCTCATCAAATATTAGTATCTGAAATTCGATGTTTTGTTTATTGAACCAGTTTATAAGTGTTTTTCTCTGCTCTTTGGAGAGCTTAGTGTGAAACTCTAAACTTGAGAGAGTTCCACTGTCAACAATGTTGTTTTTTTGTTCCATGTTCACCTCGTTTGATTTTATTTACAAGGTATTCATAATTTTTGGTAAATCACAAATTATGAATATGGGTAAAGATTTAAAATAGGAGCAACAAATGGCAGCAAAAAGTAGAATGGAAAAGTATAGATATCAAATAATTGATTTGATTAGAAGAGAGGTGCATCGATTCGTTCAACATGGGCGATTATAAACTCAAATTTACCAGATGAAGGAAAAATAAGCTACACAGCTTTTTTTCACTTCGTTAAAATGCATGTAGTGTGTGAAAGTTTATAAATAGGACTATTTGAAAGCGTTTCGATGATATTTAATCATTGACGGTGACATCTTTTGTTCTAACATCTCAAGAGTATTCTTGTAATTTTTTACAAGAAGCTCACACTCTTTTGTAGTTAGCTTCACATCCAAAAAGTCTCTGATTTCACTTTTGATTTTTTCAGTAAATAGCGGCTGATTTTTCCAAGTGACCACTTTATAATTGGTAATAACATCCCCTAAATACTGCTTGTAATCACTAATCTCTTTTGGTGCGTCAGTAAAATCTTTTTCAATGAGCTGAAAGATATAGTATAAAAATAAAAATGGTCTAGTTTTGACTGGATCATCCATTTTTACGATTTCAAGAAGTTTTGCCACGAGTGAATCGTTTTGTTTTTCAAACCTTTGAATAATTTCATCAATCAAAATCTTATTAAGTTTTTCTCTTAGGTGTTCTTGAGACATCATAAGCGTTATATCATTCAATAAATCCATATTTGATGAATCTAATTTTGGAAGATTGTTTAATAAATGAGGTTCAATGCCCAAAAATAAAAAATTTGGATTTGCATTGAGTTCGTTTATATATTTTAATAAAACAGTTGATGTTGGTTTAACTTTGTCGTTTTCATATCTAGCAATCGCTGTTTGTGCAATTTCAAGAACATCTGATAATTCTCTTTGAGTTAAATTTAGTCTTTCACGAAATTCTTTAAGATACATAAGTACATCCTATTAACATAAAATACTTGCATGATAACATATATATACTCAAACTAAGCTTTATTTAATTTAATATTATATATGATTTCAATTAGTACATATATGTATTACTATAAAACAATAAATATATCAAGGAGAATTTATGCATTCAAAACAGATAGCCGTCGAATATGTTGCACGAAAGATTAGCAATCCTGCAATGATATTCAAAGATATAAATATTTTTAAATCGATTCTGCCTTGGGCAAAAGATAGTGCCAAAGAGTTTTTTGAAACACAAACATCTAAAATGTTTTTAACCTCATATGTTGATGATGTAGCACCTATTGTAGATGAATATCTCATAAATAGAGCTACTAAGATGTATGAAAAAGCGATCAAATCTCAAAATAAACTATTTACCAATCTTTGCTCAAGTCAAAAAACAGTTGCTTGGATTATTGATAGATGGATAAATACTTTTATCAATCTCACTTCAAATCCAGCCTATAAAGAGTATATAGATATTTCAAAAATCAAAATCGCTTTTAACGATGAGATAAGTACAACTCATAGCAATATAGAAGATATTTTGGAGTTTGAAAAACTACAAAAACTACCAAAAGAGCAAATCATAAAAGCTTTGAAATTTATATGGGAAGATGGATATTTTGATAATTCACTTGATAAAGAAGATATCGAAGATCTTTGTAAAAAGTTTGATTTGAGTATCAAAGATGTTTTTGAAACTGATGATTTAGTAAAGCTAAATTTGAAAAAAGAACAAACTGAGAGCGGCCACTCTCAGCTTGTTTTTGTATTTGAATCCGAAGTTGCATAAGGAAACAAACAGATGAAGTCTAACACAAATTACAGTTTTGACTGCTTAATTGGTATCGAAAGAGCCATATTAAGCACACTTATAACCTATCCAGAAGTGGATAAAATAAATGAAGCTATCTCAATAATTGAAGCGAATGATTTTTATTTTGAACAACATGGACTTATTTTTAATACCATAATCGATCAATACAACAATGACCGACCAATAGATGAAATAACAGTTTATCTTAGAAATCAAGCAAAAATCCAAGAGAACTATTATCTTGAGGTTATTTCAGCAAATCCACTAGCTTCTATAACTGATTATCTCAAACAACTAAAATTTTATAGTCTAGAGAGACAAATCACAGTTATAGCTGCAAAAGTAAAAGAGGGAGATTTTAAAAAAATCAATGACTTGCAAGTGTTGCAAGATAAAATGGAATCACTTGGCGAGATAAGAGATTTAAAACCCTTTACTGATAAATTTGAAGCTTATATTGGCTCTTTAGATTTGGATGTTGAAAAAATCAAAAACAAAAAGATTGAATATCTATATGACAATTTTCTTGTAAAAAACGACATCATAATGATTGTGGCTCGTCCAGGAACTGGTAAATCATTGGTTTCGGTTGCACTTTGTAATATGCTTCTTAGTGAAGATAAAGTCAAAAGAATTTTTTATCTTGATGGGGACAATTCAGAGCTTACTATAAAAACAAGAAATATCCACCATCTAAAAGAAAAATTTGGAAATAGACTCAATTATTTGGTTGAGCTATCAAGAAGTAGCTTTATGCAAGTAATCAATGAGCTAAAAAAGATTGATTTGACAGATTGTTTAATCGTATTTGACTCTATTAAAAACTTTATAACAGGGGATAGAAACAACCACAAAGATGTAACAGAGCTTATGAATATTCTAAAAATCCTAAGAAAAAACGGTGCTACGATTATCTTTTTGCACCACCAAAACAAACTTCAAAAAGAGTTTAACTCAGAGTTTGCTGGAAGTAGTGCATTTGCTGAAGATGTTGCTTTAGCGTTCGAGCTTAGAAAAAATGAAGATAAACAGACCTATATCCTCATCCCCATAAAAGATAGAAACAACACATCAGACTACATAGCTTTTAAATACAACCAAGATAATACCCTTACAAAAGTTGATGTGGATTATGCAATGGAGACAAATGAGGATTTAGAAATCAAAGAAGAGATCATCAGATTTATCGCTTCATGTAATGAAAAGCCAAAGTACAGTGATATTTTAAGTACTTTAACTGATGCAGGCTACAACAAAGATAAAGCAAATAAAATCATCCAAAATGGGAAAGATAAATACTGGAAAGCCACAAGAATTCCACGACAAAACAATAAATTGGTCTTTGAGCTACTAGATAACCAAGATAGCCAAGATAACTCCATAAATAGGGGTCTTTAATGAACAAAATTTATAAGATAGCTTACGATAACTCAAAAAATATGAATGTATTGTAACAATAGGAGGAAGATTATGTATGACGGACAAAAATTAGATTTATTACTAGCAAAATTTGAAGATATACAAGATACTTTGCAAATGTTTATGCCAAATCTACAGCTCAAAAGAAATGTTTTGACATTTTTAGATATTACAGAGCCTACACTCAACCACTACATAAAAAATGGTGTTTTAGAGGAGGGATTACATTATGAAAAAGTTGGCAAAAATAAACTTCGCTTTATCCCTGAATCAATTATTGCATTTAAAAAATCGGGTATCAAAAGACAAGTAGAGATAAAAAAGCCTCTCAAGGTTGAGATTGAAGAAAAACCAGTAATTTTGTCAAATCCAAATGCAAAAAAGATGTTTGAAAAAATGAAGAGGGCAGGATGATGAAAAAACAAAAATCAGTCAAATATATCTATCAAGATGTTAGATTTAGGATTATTGAGCGAAGTGGTCATTGGAATTTGGATTTTTTCATTGATAACAAGCGACAAAGAAGAAGCACTTCATTAAAAGCAAATAGCGATAATTTACTTATCATCAAAAAAGAGATAATTCCAGAACTGATGCTTGGACTTACAGGTACAAATATAGCCTTAGAAGAGAAGTTCGATGATCCAAAAGATATGACAGTGGAAGAGTTTGGGATAAAAAGCATAAATGCTAATAAACCAAATATTAAACCTCATGTATATGAGCGAAAAATGGCAGCTTTTAAAAACTATGTGGTTCCATATTTTGGAAAAACTAAAATAAGTGCCATAAAACCTATGGATATTCAAGATTGGCAAAATAGATTGCTTACAACTCTTACACCATCAAGTGCTCAAAAGTATCGTTCAATCTTTTATAACATCTTACAAGATGCCTTTATTAATGAAATAATTGTCAAAAATCCTATGCAGTTAGTAAAAGCACCAAAACAAAAATCAAAGCAAAGCACTTTATTTGATGAGGAAGAGGATGTGATGCCTTTTAATAATGCAGAGATTAAACTTATTTTAGAAGATACACAACTTTTTGAACACAATAAAAACTTTTATAAACTGATGCTTTTTACAGGGATGCGACCAGGAGAAGCAGTTGCTCTTAGATGGCAAGATATATTGTTTGATAAAAAGCAAATCAAAATAATGCAAACAAGAGTTGCAGGAAAAGATGGCACACCAAAAACGATGTCATCTATGCGATATGTGGATATATTGCCTCAAACTTTGGAAGTGTTACTAAGCCAACAAAAGCTCACTGGAGATAAAGAGTATCTCTTTTATACAAGAAGTGGCAAAAGATATTTTTCACACGATACCCTTGCTGCTTCATTTAAAAGATTGCTCACTCGAAACAATATCAAAGAGAGAGTTCTGTATAATCTTAGACATACATTTGCTTCACAGATGATAAGTCAAGGTGTTGATATAGTTTGGGTATCAAAAACATTAGGTCATAAAGATGTCTCAATTACACTTTCAACATATACAAAATTTATCCAAGAAGATGAAGCAACAAGGTTTCAGAAATTAGAGAAATTTGGCACAATTTTTGACACATTGGCTAACTCTTAGCCGTCAAAGTGCCTTAATATAGGGGTTTATAAGGTGCAGATACGAGTTTATTACGAAGATACAGATGCTGGAGGTATCGTTTATCATACCAACTACATCAAATTTTGTGAAAGAGCC
>JACXUX010000048.1 GCA_014763725.1 Rhodobacterales bacterium | reverse complement strand
GCCGACATGACCGAGGAAGAGCGTCAGGCGATGATCCGCAGCATGGTCGACGGCCTGGCCGAACGGCTGGCCACCGAGGGCGGCGGCGCGCAGGACTGGGCGCGGCTGATCGGCGCGCTGGGCGTGCTGGGCGACACCGACCGCGCCCGCACGATCTGGGCCGAGGCGCAGGGCGTCTTTGCCGACCGGCCCGAGGATCTGGCCGCGGTGCGCGCCGCCGCCCGGCAGGCAGGCGTCGCCGAGTGAGCCTGCACCCCGACCTGGCCGAGTTCCTGACGGCCCTGCCCCCGCGCGGCGCGCTGGCGGGGCTGGACCTGGGCGACCGGACGCTGGGGGTTGCCGTTTCGGACGGGCTGCGGCAGGTGGCCACCCCCCTGACCACGATCCGCCGCACCAGGTTCACCCAGGATGCCGCGGCGCTGCTGCAGATCGTGGCCGACCGCCAAATCACCGGGCTGGTGCTGGGCCTGCCGCTGAACATGGACGGCAGCGCCGGGCCGCGGGTGCAGTCGACCCAGGCCTTTGCCCGCAACCTGGCGCGGCTGACCGACCTGCCCATCGGCTTCTGGGACGAACGGCTGTCCACCGTGGCCGCCGAACGCGCCCTGCTCGAGGCGGATCTGTCGCGCAAGCGTCGCGCCCAGTTGATCGACCACGTCGCCGCGGCCTATATCCTGCAGGGGGCGCTGGACCGCCTGCGCCATCAGGGGGATCGGCGATGACCCGGGACACCGACGACATCTGGCAACGGGACGAGATCGCCAGCCCCTGCGTCAAGCTGTGCATGATCCATCCCGAGGCGCGGATCTGCGTGGGCTGCCACCGCACGATCGACGAGATCGGCGCCTGGTCGCGGATGACACCGGCCGCACGGGCGGCGGTGATGGCCGAACTGCCCGCGCGCGCCCCGCTGCTGGCGCGGCGCCGGGGCGGCCGCGCCGGGCGTCAGACGCCTTGACGAGCCCGCAGAATTTTCGCCGAAAATTCTGCGCGCCCCGAATTTTCGCAGAAAATTCGGGGCTTGCGGGTCGCGGTCAGGCCAGGACCACCTTGCGCAGCATGTTCAGCGCGACCAGCGTGATGAAGACGGCAAACACCCGCTTCAGCGGCTTGGGGTCCATCCGGTGCGCCAGCGCCACGCCATAGGGGGTGGTGACGTAGGTCGCCACCATGACCAGCGCAAAGGCCGGCAGGTTGATCGCCCCCAGCGTCAGCGGCGGCGCCTCGGCCACGTCGACCAGCAGGAAGCCCAGGACCGAAGGCACCGCGATCACCAGTCCAAGGCCCGAGGCCGTGCCCACCGCCCGATGGATCGGCATGTTGTAGAGCGTCATCAGCGGCACGCCGAAGCTGCCGCCGCCGATCCCCATCAGCACCGACAGGAAGCCGATCACCGGCGACAGGACCGACCGCGTGACCAGCCCCGGCATCCGGTCGCCCAGCCGCCAGTGCGCCCGGCCGAAGGCCATGTAGAGCCCCACGACCACGCCCAGCACGCCGAAGATCGCCTGCAGCTCCTCGGACCGCAGGCGCGCGGCCACCAGCACGCCCACCCCCGCGCCGATCACGATGCCGGGGGCCCAGGTCTTCAGCACCGTCATGTCGGTGGCGCCGCGCGCATTGTGGGTGCGCATCGACCGGCCCGAGGTGACCAGGATCGTGCCCAGCGAGGTGGCGATGCAGACCTGCATCAGCTGCGGGCTGTCATAGCCCAGGTAGGTGAAGGCGTAATAGAGGGCCGGCACCAGCACGATGCCCCCGCCCACGCCCAGCAGGCCCGCCAGAACCCCGGCAAGGCCGCCGATCACGGTCAGCATGGCCACCATCGGCAACAGGTCGATCAGGTCGGGCATCGCGGTCTCCGTCATGGAAGTGGCATGCGCCCATAGCGCGGGTCGCGGGCGGGCGCCAGAGGCGGCGTCACCCCGCCTCGGCCATCGCGGCACCGGCCGAGGCGATCGCCGCGACTGCGGCATCATAGACATCCAGCCCCGCGCCGGTGCGGGCCGCGCCTTCGGACAGCAGCCGCCGCCAGGCCTGCGCGCCCGGCCGGCCCGTGAACAGGCCCAGCATGTGCCGCGTGATCTGGTGCAGCCGCCCGCCCGCGGCCAGATGCGCCGCGATAGGGGGCCGCATCGCGGCGGCCACCTGCAGCGGCGCCGGGGCAAAGTCCTCTCCCCACAGCGCATCGGCCCCGATCAGCACCGCGGCCGGGTCGTGATAGGCCGCGCGGCCCACCATCACGCCGTCGATCCCCTGCGCCAGCAGGTCGCGCACCTGGGCCAGGCTGGTCACCCCGCCGTTCAGGCTGATCGTCAGCTCGGGGAAGGCGCGCTTCATGCGCAGCACAAGGGGATAGTCCAGCGGCGGGATCTCGCGGTTCTCGCGCGGGCTCAGGCCCTGCAGCCAGGCCTTGCGGGCGTGGATGATGACCTGCCGCACCCCGGCCCGGGCGATGGTGTCCAGAAAGCGGGGCAGGATGTCCTCGGGCACCTGGTCGTCGACGCCGATGCGGCATTTGACCGTCACCGGCACGTCGGTTTCGCCCTGCATCGCCGCCACGCAGGCCGCCACCAGCGGCGGGTCACGCATCAGCACCGCGCCGAAACAGCCCGACTGCACCCGGTCGGACGGGCAGCCCACGTTCAGGTTCACCTCGTCATAGCCCCAGGGGCGCGACAGCCGCACGGCCCGGGCCAGCTCGGCCGGGTCCGACCCGCCCAGCTGCAGCGCGACGGGATGTTCATCGGGCGCGTAGTCCAGCAGCCGCCCCCGGTCGCCGTGGATCACGGCGGGGGCGGTCACCATCTCGGTATACATCCGGGCGCGCCGCGTCATCTGGCGGTGGAACAGCCGGCAGTGGCGGTCGGTCCAGTCCATCATCGGCGCGACAGAGAGCCTGGCCTGCAGGTCGTCCGGCATGTCCCAATCCCCCGGGGGCGCGGCCCGCCCGCGCGGGCATGGCTATAGCCCAGAGGCGAGGGCCGGGAAACCCCGCGAGACGCACGCCCCCTCAGCGCCAGAGCAGCGACTGACCCTGATGGAACAGATGCAGCCGGGCGGGATCGGCACCCAGCCGCACGGTGGACCGGCGCAGGCCCTGGTGGATGCCGGGCAGCTTGGCCACCACCGCCGCGCCCTGGTCCTGGCGGCGGAAGTAGAGCAGCGTGACCTCGCCCAGGGCCTCGGTGATCTCGACCTCGCCGGCGAACAGCGCGTCGGGCGCGTCGGTGGGCACCAGATCCTCGGGGCGCACGCCCAGGTTCACGCGCAGGCCCAGGTCGGCCTCTGCCGTGGGGATCGCCACGCGCGCCACCCCGCCGCCGTCCAGCCGCACCAGCGTCTGGGGGCCCGTCGATGCGACCGTGCCCGCCAGCAGGTTCATCGACGGGCTGCCGATGAACTGGGCCACGAATTCGCTGCGGGGACGCTGATACAGCTCCAGCGGGCTGCCCACCTGGGCGATGCCGCCGCCGGCCAGCACGACGATGCGGCTGGCCAGGGTCATCGCCTCGACCTGGTCATGCGTGACATAGACCATGGTGCTGTGGGGCATCGCCTCCTTGAGCTGGGCGATCTCGATCCGTGTGGCCACGCGCAGCGCGGCGTCCAGGTTCGACAGCGGTTCGTCGAACAGATAGACCTTGGGGTCGCGCACGATGGCCCGGCCGATCGCCACGCGCTGGCGCTGGCCGCCCGACAGCGCCTTGGGCAGCCGGTCCAGATAGGGCGTCAGCTGCAGGATCTGGGCCACGCGGTCGACCGCGGCGCGGATCTCGGCATCGGACCGTTTCGCCAGCTTCAGCGCAAAGCTCATGTTGTCGCGCACCGTCATGTGCGGATAGAGCGCATAGGACTGGAACACCATGGCGATGCCGCGCTGGGCGGGGGGCACGTCGTTCATCCGCACCCCGTCGATCAGGAAGTCGCCCCCGGAGATGCGCTCCAGCCCCGCGATCATCCGCAGCAGCGTGGACTTGCCGCAGCCCGAGGGGCCGACGAACACGATCAGTTCGCCCCGGCGGATGTCCAGGTTGATGTCGCGCAGGACCGTGACCTGGCCATAGGATTTCGACACGTCGCGCAGCAGCAGATCGGCCATCTCAGCGCCCCATGTCCGGCGCGCGGGCGGCCAGGCACAGCTGCCAGGCCCCCAGCGCCACGCGGCCCCCGTCGGGCGCGGCGCCGCCCACCGTTTCGCCAATGCCCTGCCAGTCGCCCGGCGGCAGCGCCACCTGCGCCGGTTCGGGGCCCAGGTTTGCGGCGACGAAGATCTCTTCGCCCGGGCCGCTGCGGCGGAAGGTCAGCACGTCGCCCTGCGCCGCCATGTCCGACAGCGCGCCGTCGCGCAGCATCGGATGCGCCCGGCGCAGGGCGACCGCCGCGCGATAATGTTCCAGCAGGCTGCCCGCCACGCCCGCCTGGGCATCGACCGCGCGGGCCAGATGCGCGGGCGGAACCGGCAGCCAGGCCCGGTCGGCGGCGGTGAAGCCACCCTGGCGGTTGTCGCGCGCCCAGACCATCGGCGTGCGGCAGCCGTCGCGGCCCTTGAACTCGGGCCAGAACTCGATGCCATAGGGATCGTGCAGATCCTCATAGGCGATTTCGGCCTCGGGCAGGCCCAGCTCCTCGCCCTGATACAGGCAGACCGACCCGCGCAGGCACATCAGCAGCGTGGCATAGGCGGCGGTGCCCGCCTCGGGCAGGTTCCAGCGGGTGGCGTGGCGCACGGTGTCGTGGTTCGAATAGGACCAGCAGGGCCAGGCATCCGGGGCCGCGCGGTCCAGCCGGGCAAAGGTGTCGGCGATGCGGGCGGCGGTGGCGCGGGCGGGCTGCAACAGCTCGAACGGGTAGCACATCTGCACCTTGTCCCCGCCCGAGGTATATTCGGCCATGATTTCCAGCCCGCGCTGGGCATCGCCCACCTCGCCCACGGCGGCGGCCCCGTAGCGGTCCATCACCGTGCGGAATTTCCGCAGGAATTCAAGGTTTTCCGGCTGGTTCTTGGAAAACAGGTGCAGCTGGTGGTTATAGGGGTTCACGCCCGGCGCGATCAGGTCGTTGCGCAGCTCGGGCGGCAGCGCAGGATTGTCGCGCAAGTATCTGTCATGAAAGTAGAAATTGATCGTGTCCAGGCGGAAGCCGTCGACCCCGCGATCCAGCCAGAAGCGCGCCACGTCCAGCAGCGCCGCCTGCACATCGGGGGTGTGCAGGTTCAGGTCGGGCTGGCTGGTCAGGAAGTTGTGCAGGTAATACTGGCAGCGCCGCGCATCCCAAGCCCAGGCCGACCCGCCGAACACCGACAGCCAGTTGTTGGGCGGCGTGCCGTCAGGTTTCGGATCGGCCCAGACATACCAGTCGGCGCGCGCCCCGGTCCGGGACGCGCGGCTGTCGCGGAACCAGGGGTGCCGGTCGCTGGTATGCGACAGCACCAGGTCGATCATCACCCGCAGGCCCAGGTCATGCGCCCGCGCCACCAGAGCGTCGAAATCCGCCAGCCGGCCGAACATCGGATCGACATCGCAATAGTCGCTGACGTCATAGCCGAAGTCCTTCATCGGGCTGGTGAAGAACGGGCTGATCCAGATCGCGTCGGCGCCCAGCGCGGCGATGTGGTCCAGCCGCCGGGTGATGCCCGGCAGGTCGCCGATCCCGTCGCCATCCGTATCCTGAAAGCTGCGCGGATAGATCTGATAGATCACCGCGCCGCGCCACCAATCCGACATTCCAGTCCTCACTTCACAGATCCGGCCAGCAGGCCGCGAACCAGGAACCGCTGCATCGAGAAGAACACGACCAGCGGCACGAAGATCGACACGAAGGCCGAGGTCGCCAGAATCTCCCAGTCGCCGCCGCGCGACCCCATCAGGTTGACCAGGTTGCCCGTCAGCACCTGCTGGTCGTTGCCGGTGCCCAGGAACACCAGCGCCACCAGCAGGTCGTTCCAGGTCCACAGGAACTGGAAGATCGCGAAACTGGCCAGCGCCGGAAAGGACAGCGGCAGGATGATCCGGGTGAAGATCTGGAACTCGGTCGCGCCGTCGACCCGCGCGCATTCGATGATGTCGCGCGGCAGGCCGACCATGTAGTTGCGCAACAGATAGATCGCCAGCGGCAGGCCAAAGCCGGTATGGGCCAGCCAGATGCCCAGATAGCCCTTGCCGATCCCCAGCCGGTTGTGCAGGTCCAGCAGAGGGATCAGCGCCAGCTGCAGCGGCACGACCAACAGGCCCACGACCGCCGCCACCAGCAGCGCCCGGCCCGGAAACTCCATCCAGGCCAGCGCATAGGCGGCAAAGGCCGCGATCAGGATCGGGATCACGGTGGCCGGAATGGCGACCGTCAGCGTGTTCAGGAAGGCCTGGCCCACCGACTGGCCGGCCAGCGGGCTGAACAGCACGTTGGCATAGTTGTCCAGCGTGAACTGCGGCGGCGTGGTGGCGGTGGCAAAGACCCTCGGCAGCCGCGTGCCCGCGGTGCTGGCCGTGGCGGTCAGGACATAGGCGCCGTCGGCGTCCACCCGCAGGGTCTGGCCCTCGCCCAGATCGACCGTGTCGCCCGGGGCATGGGCCGCGGGTTCGCGGGACGAGGTGCCCCACCGGCTGACCGTGGCGCCCGGGGCGTCGAACAGGGTGCCCTCGATCACGAAGGCGCCGTCGCGCGCCACCTCCTGCCCCTTGACCCGGATCGGGTTCAGCTGCTGTTCCTGGGCCCCCAGCGCGCGCCACCAGCCGCTGGTGGCGATCTGGTCGCCCGTGCGGAACGACGACACGAAGAGCCCCAGCGTGGGCAGCACCCACAGCGCGACCAGAAGCGCCACCGACAGGTGGACCGCCCAGGTCAGCGCGGGCTTGCGTCCGGCGATGCCGTCCATGCGCCCGGCCCCCTATTGCATCTCGCGGCGCGCGTTGCGCACGTTCCAGACCAGGATCGGCGTGACCAGCGCCATGATCACCATGGCCGCGGCCGACCCCACGCCCACGTCGAAGGCGCGGAAGAACTTGTCATACATGTAGTTGGCCAGAACCTGGGTTTCCCACTGGCCGTTGGTCATGGCCAGCACGATGTCGAACACCTTCAGCACGGTGATGGTGATCGTGGTCCAGACCACGACGATCGTGCCGCGGATCTGCGGCACCTTGATGCGGAAGAAGATCTGCAGCGGGTTGGCGCCGTCCAGGATCGCGGCCTCGACCGTCTCCTCGGGGATGGCGCGCAGCGCGGCCGACAGGATGACCATGGCAAAGCCGGCCTGGATCCAGACCAGCACCGCCATCAGGAACAGGCTGTTCCAGAACGGGATCTGCAGCCATTGCTGCGGCGCGTCCCCGCCGGCCCAGAGATAGAGCGCATTCAGGATGCCGATCTGGTCCTGGCCTGCGGGGCGGGCGTCGTAGATCAGCTTCCAGATCACGCTGGCGCCGACGAAGCTGATCGCCATGGGCATGAAGATCAGCGACTTGGCCAGGTTGCCCCAGCCGATGCGGTCGGTCAGCTGCGCGGCCAGCAGCCCGAAGGCCGTCGACAGCGCGGGCACGACGACCAGCCACAGCAGGTTGTTGCGCATGGATTCCCAGAACTTCGGCTCGGCCATCATGCGGGCGTAGTTGTCCAGGCCCGCGAATTCGCGCGCCCCGCCCGCGTCGCGGTGCAAGGACAGCCAGGCCGTCGCAACCACCGGATAGGCCAGATAGACCGCCAGCGCGACCAGCGCGGGAAACAGGAACAGCCAGGGCCGGATCATGTTGGCCCGGGTGATGTTGCGCCCGGCCTGCGGCCCGCGGGCGGGAAACAGCACCCGGTCCAGCACCAGGTTCGACAGCCAGAAATAGCCCACGCATCCCCCCACGCCGACGGTGATGGTGATCAGGGCCTGCAGGGCCGGGTTCATGCGCGCCCCCTGGGCTGGCGGTGAAGGATGGGGGCCGCCCGGCGACCGGGCGGCCTGCGGCGGCCCTAGCGCGGCCAGCTGGCCTGGATGGTGGCCGCGACCTCGGCCGCGGGCTTGCCGCCGGTATAGTCGACCATCCCGGTCCAGAAGCTGCCCGCGCCCACCGCGCCCGGCATCAGGTCGGACCCGTCAAAGCGGAAGGTAGTCGAGTTCAGCAGGATCTGCCCCATCTTCTTCAGCGTGGGGTCGCCATAAAGGTCGGCATTGGCCGCCTTGAACGGCGTCAGGAAGCCCGACTGCGCCATCCAGACCTCATGCGCGATGGGGGTCTTGAGCCATTCGATGAAGGCGCGCGCGGCGGGGCTGTCCTTGGTGATGAAGGCCAGCGTGCCCGCGCCCAGCACCGGGGTTCCCAGGTCCTTGTCGGCATAGGCGGGGAAGTAGAAGAAATCGGCGTCCACGCCCACGTCCGTCCCCTCGGGGAAGAAGGACGGGATGAACGACGCCTGCTTGTGCATGTAGCACTGCGGGGGCGAGGTGAAGAGCCCCTTGGGGCTGTCGCGGAAGTCGGTCGAGGCGACGGCCGCCGCACCCCCCGCCACATAGGCGTCGTTGCGGGCGAAGGCGCCGAATTCCTCGATCGCGGCGATGACCTCGGGGCTGTCGAAGGCCAGGGCGTTGGTCGTCCAGGCGTCATAGACCGCGGGCGGCTGGGTGCGCAGCATCATGTCCTCGACCCAGTCGGTCGCAGGCCAGCCGGTCGCCCCGCCCGACCCCAGGCCGATGCACCAGGGCGTGCCGCCGTCGGCCACGATCCGGTCGGTCAGGGCCTTCAGCTCCTCCATCGTCTGCGGGACGTCATAGCCCGCATCCTCGAAGTTTTCCGGCACATACCAGACCAGCGACTTGACATCGATCTTGTAGGGGAAGGCCATCAGCGCGGGCGCCCCGTCGGCGCCCTTGTAGGTGCCGAGGCCCACCCAGCTGTCGCCCGCGGCATAGTTGTCGCGCAGCCAGGCCTCGGTCTCCGCGCCCAGCGGCACCACCAGACCCTTGGCCGCCAGATCGGCGATCAGCCCCGGCTGCGGCAGGACCGCGATGTCGGGCGGGCTGCCGGCCTGGGTGTCGATCACGATCTGCTGTTCGTAGTTCTCGGACGACGAATAGCTGACCTGCACCCCGGTGGCGGCGGTGAAATAGTCCAGCATCGATTCGACCAGCACCTGATCCTCGCCCCGCCAGGGGCCGAAGATCGTCAGCGACTGGCCGGCCAGGTTGTTGGCGGCCTTGAACGCCTCGTAACTGGCCCAGTTGAAGCCGCCCTCGCCCACCGGAAACTTCAGATCCTGGGCCTGGCCCGCCCCCGCAATCAGCGCAAGCGCCGCGGCACCTGCGAAAACCTTCGCTGTCATCGTCATCCTCCCACTGTCGCCGCGTCGGGCGCGACATTCCATGCGGCCGGACCTCAACCCAAACCGCTTTGGACGCCCAAGCCTGACCGATCCGGACGCCCGAGTCAATCGCCATCCGCCCGTTCCGGGCGCAACCCGGGCAGGAGCGGGGCCTTGTCCGTGCCGGCGGGGGGCCGGGTTTCGTCTTGTCGCGCGGTGCGGCCTGTGTCAGCCTGTGCGGGATTGATAACGCTTTGGGTCCGGGTCGGCATGAATCTGAAGGAACTCTCGGCGCTCCTCGGCCTGTCGCCCACCACCGTCAGCCGCGCGCTGAACGGCTATCCCGAGGTGAACGAGGCCACGCGCGAACGCGTGCTGGCCGCCGCACGGCGCTACAACTACCGCCCCAACACCCGCGCGATCCGGCTGGCCACGGGCCGGGCGATGTCGATCGGCCATGTCATCCCCATCGCCAGCCGGCATGAGATGGTGAACCCCGTCTTTGCCGACTTCATCGCCAGCGCGGGCGAGGTCTATTCCCGCCTGGGCTATGACATGGTGCTGTCCGTCGTCCCGGACGAGGACGAGGCCGCCGCCTATCGCGACCTGAAGGCGCGCGGCACGGTCGACGGGGTGATCCTGCACGGGCCCCGGATGAACGACCCGCGCCTGCCCCTGCTGCACGAGATCGGCCTGCCCTTCGTGGTGCATGGCCGCGCCACGGGCACGCCGGTGCCCTATTCCTGGTGCGACGTGAACAACCGCCGCGCCTTTGCCCGGGCGACCGATTTCCTGCTGGACCTGGGCCATACCCGCATCGGCCTGATCAACGGGCTGGAGTTCATGGACTTCGCCATCCGCCGCCGGGCGGGCTATCTGGATGCGCTGGCCGCGGGGGGGCTGGTGGCCGACCCCGACCTGATGTCCTCGAACGAGATGACCGAGGGCCTGGGCCACCGCGCCGCGCGGCGGATGCTGGCGCTGGCCGACAGGCCCACGGCCTTTCTGGTGTCGTCGATGATCCTGGGCCTGGGCGTGCGCCGCGCGATCGAGGAGGCGGGCCTGCGCATGGCGCGCGACGTGTCGGTCATCATCCATGACGACGAACTGAGCTATCTGCGCAATGGCGAGGATGTGCCGATCTACACCGCCACCCGCTCCAGCGTGCGCGAGGCCGGCCGGATCGCGGCCGAGATGCTGATCGACCTGATCGCCCATCCCGAATCGCCGCCGCGCGACCGCCTGCTTGAGGCCGAGCTGATCATCGGCCAGTCGACCGGCCCCGCGCCCCGCCCCCAGACAGGAGACAGGACCCCATGATCCCCCCGCGCCCGCTTTCCCGCGGGCTTCGTCTTTGGCACCGCGGCCTCGGCCTATCAGATCGAGGGCCACGCCCGGGGCGGCGCGGGCCGCACGATGTGGGACGATTTCGCCGAAACCCCGGGCAACGTGGCGCGCGCCGAAACCGGGGCGCGGGCCTGCGATCACCTGACGCGCTGGCCGCAGGATCTGGATCTGGTGGCGGCGGGCAATTTCGACGCCTGGCGCTTTTCCACCAGCTGGGCGCGGGTGCTGCCCGAGGGGCGGGGGCAGGTGAACCAGGCGGGGCTCGACTTCTACGACCGGCTGGTCGACGGTCTGCTGGCGCGGGGGCTCAGGCCCGCGGTCACGCTCTATCACTGGGAACTGCCCTCGGCGCTGGCCGATCTGGGTGGCTGGCGCAACCGCGACATCGCGGACTGGTTCGCCGATTTCGTCACCGTGGTGATGCGCCGGATCGGCGACCGCGTCTGGTCGGCCGCGCCCATCAACGAACCCTGGTGCGTGGCGTGGCTGTCGCACTTCCCGGGCCATCACGCGCCGGGGCTGCGCGACATCCGCGCCACGGCGCGCGCGATGCACCATGTGGGGCTGGCCCATGGCCGCGCGATCGCCGCGATGCGGGCGCTGGGGCTGGGCAACCTGGGCGCGGTCTGCAACATGGAACATGCCCATCCGGCCGACGACAGCCCCGCCGCGGCGGCGGCCGCGCATCTCCATGACGGGATCTACAACCGCTGGTTCCTGCAGGCGATGACCCGCGGCACCTACCCCGACGAGGTTCTGGCGGGCCTGGCCCCCCACATGCCCGCGGACTGGCAGGACGACATGGCCGAGATTGCCGCCCCGCTCGACTGGCTGGGGATCAACTCCTACACCTGCAAGCGCATCGCCCCCGCCCCTGGCCCCTGGCCCGCGCTGGCCGAGGTTGCCGGCCCCCTGCCCGTCACCCAGATGGGGTGGGAGATCTATCCCGAGGGACTCGAATCCTTCCTGACCCGCACGGCACGCGACTATACGGGGAACCTGCCGCTGTATGTCACCTAAAACGGCATGGCCAATGCCGATGTGCTGGCGGACGGGGTCTGCGACGATGCCCCCCGCATCGCCTATGTCGCGGCCCATCTGGACGCGGTGCTGCGGGCGATCGCGGCAGGCGTGCCGGTGCGGGGCTATTTCCTGTGGTCGCTGCTGGACAACTACGAATGGGCGCTGGGCTACGACAAGCGGTTCGGCCTGGTGCATGTGGATTTCGACAGCTTGCAGCGCAGCCCCAAGGCATCCTATCACGCGCTGGCGCAGGCGCTTGCGCAGAACGGGTAAGGAGGAGCCGATGCCGCTGTCGCTGGTCGCCGATGTCGGCGGCACGAATACCCGGGTGGCGCTGGCGCGCGGCACCCAGCTGCAGACCGGCAGCCTGCGCAAGTTCCGCAATGCGGATTTCGCCGGCATCGACGCGGTGCTGGCGCGCTTCATCGCGGAGGAGGGCGTGGCCCCCCCCGCCGGCGCCTGCGTGGCGGGCGCGGGTCCCGTGATGGACGGCGCGGTGGTGATGACCAACCTGTTCGACGACCGCGGCCAGCCCTGGATCATCGACGCCGGCCGCGTGGCCGCGGCCACCGGCGCGGGGCGCGTGGCGATCCTGAACGACCTGCAGGCGCAGGGCCATGCGCTGGGCCATCTGGCGGCCGATCAGGTCAGCCTGCTGGTGCCCGGGCCGCAGGTGGCGGGGGCGGCGATGCTGCTCACCTCGCCCGGGCCGGTTTCGGCCCCCGGGTGATCGAGCGGACCTTGCCGAGCGCGGCGATGAAGGCCCCATCGCGCCCGGTGCGCTTGGCCATGGCGAGCAGCCGCCGCAGCCCTTCGCCGGTCAGCCAGATCACGTCTTGAAAAGCGCCGTCGATCAGTTTGTCGATCCACGCCTCGGCCGCGCGGCTGTCGTCGAGGTCGAGGATCTGCACCAGCGGGCAACGGATCGCGCGGCCACCATCCCCTTCGATCATGCTCGCGAAAAGGTTAAGCTGGCGGCTCTCGGGAACAAGGATGCGAAGACCGTCGAGATTGCCCATATCGTCCATCGGTGCGATGCAATGTCTGCAAAGCCAAGTTTCTACAAAGCCAAGAGAGCCGCAATTTGTTCCCGCGTGCAAGCGCGATAAATTGGGGCATGCAGTCACGCCGAGAGGAACCGGATGGCCGAAGATTATCCCGATGTTCAGCTTCTGATCGATGGCCGATGGCGGGCGGGCGCCGGCGGCCGGACGATCCCGATCATCAATCCCGCGACCGAAGAGGTGATCGGACAGGTCGCGCAAGCCGAGATCGCCGATCTCGATCTGGCGCTGGCGGCAGCCAAGAAAGGCTTTGCAATCTGGCGCGATGTTTCGGCCTTTGAGCGCGGCAAGGTGTTGCGGCGTGCGGGCGAGCTTCTGCGCGAGCGGGGGGAGCGCATCGCGTTTCTTATGACGCGCGAACAAGGCAAACCGCTGGCCGAGGCGCGAATCGAGGTTCTGGCGGCGGCCGACACGCTCGACTGGTTCGCCGAAGAGGGCCGCCGCGCCTATGGCCGCATCGTACCGGCGCGGGCGCCGAACATCACCAATCTCGTGCTGAAAGAGCCGGTCGGTCCGGTCGCGGC
>JACXUX010000324.1 GCA_014763725.1 Rhodobacterales bacterium | reverse complement strand
GGTCGGAATGGGGATCGGGGGGCATGGTCATGCCCCCCATCTAGGCGCAATGCGCAGGCGGCGGAAGGGTCCGCGACCCTGTGTTAGAGCCGGTTCGATGCGGCGGGAGTCAGCCGCAGGTCGCTGTCCATGCGCGAGACCGGCACATCGGGCACCGCCGTCTGGGTCGACAGCTCGCGTTTCAGCACGCGGACCAGATGTTCGACGATCACCACGCGCTGGGTGCGGCCCATCTGATCCTCGGCCATCGCCTTGGCGCCGCCCGAGGCCGCGACATCGGCATGCACGCGGCGGGCGGGTTCCAGCACCGCGCCGGTGGCGGCATCGCGCACCTCCAGGTCGAAGGTGATCGCATGGGTGCCGCCCACCATGATGCGGGCCTTTTCGGTCAGCGCATGGAAGCGGCGCAGCGTGATCACGATCTCGACCTGGGGCCCCGCGGTCATGGCGGCGGTGGCCTGACCCGCAGCGTCGGCGAGGATGGCGCGGACCCGGTCATGGCGGTTGCCCGGCGCCTCGCCCCGCCAGACGATGTCGGCCAGCGGATAGAACACATTCGCCTCGGACACGCGCAGGGTTTCGGGCACCTCGATGCGGATGCGTTCGACATCGTATTTCGGCGACAGCAGCACCGTGCGCGCATCCAGCGGCGCGGTCCCGGGGATCGAGAACAGCGGCGCCCCCGCGGGGCCTGCGTCCCGCGTGGCCGGGTCGCCGCCCGCACAGGCCGCCAGCAGCGCCACTGCCGCCAGGGCCGGGATCATCCTCGACTTCGTCATCGCCCACCTCCGGGGGATTCTCCCCACCGTTCACCAGGCGACCAGCGCGTGCAGTTGCGGCGAAATTGCGGAAGGCGCACGGCCCTTCGGCGGCAGCGTCAGGGCTGGGCGGCGCGGCGGTGGCCCAGGGGCAGATGCGCCAGGATCCAGCGGCCCAGCGCGGCCACGGCGCTCGCCAGCGCCTCGGCCCGCAGGATGCGCGCCTGCAGCTCGATGCTGCGCAGCTCGTCAGGGGTCAGATGGGGGGTCTCTTTCATCGTCCTGTCCTTCTCTCTTGCCAGGCCGCGCGGCAGCGGGCCCATTGCGGCACAGGTGGAGACAGGACCGCCCGCTGACCATGGCGCATCGCGGCATTGCCGCCATGCAGCCGGTGCAAGCCCCCGGCGGCGGGGGCAAGGCTGCGGCGGCTTGACCTGTTAGCGCTAACAGCCTATCCTGCCCGCTGTCCGACGGTCGAGGAATCCCATGCCCCTGAACCCCGTGATCGCCCGCGTCACCGACCGCATCCGCCGCCGGTCCCAGGCCACGCGGGCCGCCTATCTGGACCGGATGCGCCGCGCGGTGGCCGACGGGCCGGTGCGCGCGCATCTGACCTGCGGCAACCAGGCCCATGCCTATGCCGCCACGGGGCCCGACAAGGACGCGCTGGCCCAGGGCCGGGCGCCCAACATCGGCATCGTCACCGCCTACAACGACATGCTGTCGGCGCATCAGCCGTTCGAGACCTATCCCGAGCTGATCCGCCAGGCCGCGCGCCGGGCGGGCGCCACGGCCCAGGTGGCGGGCGGGGTGCCCGCGATGTGCGACGGCGTGACCCAGGGCCAGCCGGGGATGGAGCTGTCGCTGTTTTCGCGCGACGTGATCGCCCTGGCCGCGGGCGTGGCGCTGTCGCACAACTGCTATGATGCCGCGCTGTATCTGGGCGTCTGCGACAAGATCGTGCCCGGCCTGATCATCGCCGCGGCGACCTTCGGCCATGTGCCGGCGGTCTTCGTTCCGGCGGGTCCCATGCCCTCGGGCATCCCGAACGACGAAAAGGCGCGGGTGCGCAACGCCCATGCCGAGGGCCGCGCGACCCGGGCCGAGCTGATGGCGGCGGAAATGGCCAGCTATCACGGGCCGGGCACCTGCACCTTCTATGGCACGGCCAACACCAACCAGATGCTGATGGAGGTGATGGGCCTGCACCTGCCCGGGGCCAGCTTCGTCAACCCCGGCACGCCGCTGCGCGCCGCCCTGACCGAGGCCGCAGTGACCCGCGCCGCCGCGATCACGGCGCTGGGCAACGACTTCCGCCCGGTGGCCGAGATCCTGGACGAACGCGCCTTCGTCAACGGCATCGTCGGGCTGATGGCCACGGGCGGGTCGACCAATCTGGTGCTGCACCTGCCCGCCATGGCGCGGGCGGCGGGCGTGATCCTGGACCTGCAGGATTTCGACGAGATCTCGGGCGCCGTGCCGCTGATGGCGCGGGTCTATCCCAACGGGCTGGCCGATGTGAACCATTTCCACGCCGCGGGGGGGCTGGCCTTCCTGATCGGGCAGCTGCTGGATGCGGGCCTGCTGCATCCCGATGCCCGCACCGTGGCGGGCGACGGGCTGGCCGCCTATCGGCAGGAGCCGCGCCTCGACGACGGCCGGCTGACCTGGACCGAGGGGCCCGCGGCCACGCTGAACGACCGCATCCTGCGCCCCGCGGCCGATCCCTTTGCCCCCACGGGCGGGCTGCGGCGGCTGGCGGGCAATCTGGGCACGGGGGTGATCAAGGTGTCCTCGGTCGCGCCCGACCGCCAGGTGATCGAGGCGCCCGTGCGCCTGTTCCACGATCAGGAGGCGGTGAAACGCGCCTTCAAGGCGGGGGAATTCACGTCCGACACCATCGTCGTCGTCCGCTTCCAGGGGCCGCGGGCCAACGGGATGCCCGAACTGCATTCGCTGACGCCGCTGCTCAGCGTGCTGCAGGACCGCGGGCTGCGCGTGGCGCTGGTGACCGACGGGCGGATGTCGGGGGCCAGCGGCAAGGTGCCCGCGGCGATCCATGTCTCGCCCGAGGCGGCGATGGGCGGCCCGCTGGCGCGGCTGCGCGACGGCGACCGGCTGCGGCTGGATGCGGTGGCCGGCACGCTTCAGGTGCTGGAACCCGATTTCGCCGACCGCCCCGCAGTGATCCCCGACCTGTCGGCCAGCCAGCACGGGATCGGGCGCGAGTTGTTCGCGGCCTTCCGCGCCCATGTCGGCCCTGCGGCCGAGGGCGCGTCGCTGGTCGTCTGACCGCGCGCCCGGCCCCGGCCTTCGCCTCCGGCGGGGGTATTTGGGTCAAGAGGAAGGGGCAGCCC
>JACXUX010000323.1 GCA_014763725.1 Rhodobacterales bacterium | reverse complement strand
GCGCCGAGGCCCCGCGCCCCCTGCGCGCCCTGATCGTGGGCGCCAGCCGCGGCATCGGCGCGGCGCTGGTGCGCCAGTATGCCGCCGCGGGGTGGCAGGTGCACGCCACGCTGCGCAAGCCGCCCGCCGATCCCGTGCAGGCCGGCCTGCCACGCGGGGTGCATCTGCATTCGCTGGACCTGCGCGACCGGGCGCAGACGGCGGCGCTGGGGGCGGCGCTGGCCGGGCTGCCGCTGGATCTGCTGATCGTGGCGGCGGGCACCTATGACCGGGTGGGCGGTGCCTTTGGCAGCGGCCCGCCGGTTCCGCCCGACGAGGTGTTCGACATCAATGCCGAGGCGCCGATGCGCGTGGCCGAGGCGGTGTTCCCCAACCTGCGCGCCGCGGCCCCGTCCCGGATGGTGTTCGTGTCCAGCGCCGAAGGCATTCGCAGCGGTGGCCGCCAGCAGGGGGTCTATGGCCAGTCCAAGGCGCTGCTGAATGACCATGTGCGCGAATATGCCGGCGAATGGGCCTATTTCGGCGTGATCGGCATCGCGCTGCACCCGGGCTGGGTGCGCACCGACATGGGCGGGGCGCGCGCGCCGCTGACCCCCGAACAAAGTGCCGCCGGCATCCAGAAGGTGGTGGCCGGCCTGACCCCCGATCATTGCGGGGCCTTCCTGGATTTCAGGGGAAACATGCTGCCATGGTGACCAATGCCCCGGGGCGCGCGCCCGATCATGTCGCGCTGTTCTTCGGCGCCTCGCAGGGGATCGGGGCGGCGGCGGCGCGCGCCTTTGGCCAGCGCGGCGCGCAGGTCTGCGTGGTGGCGCGCGATGGGGCCCGGCTGGACGGGCTGCGCCAGAAACTGGCCGCCCAAGGCCAGGACCTGTGGGTCAAGCCGGGCGACGTGGGCGCCGCCGACCAGGTCGCCGCCGCGGTGACCGAGGTTCTGGGCCGTTATGGCCGCATCGACACGGTGATCGACTTTGCCGCCCAGACCGGGCCGCTGGACCGCCCGATCTGGAACCTGCCGGCCGAGGACTGGCGCCGCGTCATGTCCACCAACCTGGACGGGGTGTTCCACATCCTGCAGGCGGTGCTGCCGGTGATGACGCGCCAGGGCTGGGGCACGATCCTGCTGGCCTCGTCCCCCTTTGGCGAGATGTCGACCCCCGGCATGGGCGCCTATGCCACCAGTCGCGCGGCCAGCCATGCGCTGATGCTGCAGACTGCGGCCGAGGTCCAGGGCACCAATGTGGCCGCCGCCGTGGTCTTTCCCGGCATGACCGAGACCGAGGGCCTGGCCGCCTTTCGCCGGGCGCGCGGGGGCAGCACGCTGCCCATGCCGCCGGTGCCGGTCGAGACGATGGCGAACCTGTTTGTCTGGGCGGCGCTGCAGCCGCCGCAGGTGATCAACGGCCAGCTGCTGGCCTGGTCGGATACCGAGGTGCGCGCGGCCGTGGCCGAACTGCCCGCGCCCTGAACGCGCGGCCCGGGGTCAGGCGCCCCGGTCGGCCTGCAGGAACCGCTGCGGCGGCACCCCGAACTGGTCGCGGAACGCCGCCACAAAGGCCGGGGGGCTGCGCCAGCCCAGCGACCAGGCGATGGTCGTGCTGCTTTCGCCGCGGTTCAGCGCCTCGATCGCGCACAGCAGCCGCAGCCGGCTGCGCCACTGGAGAAAGGGCAGCCCCGTTTCGGCCCGGAACAGCCGCTCCAGCGTGCGGGGGGATGCCCCCGCCAGAGCCGCCAGCGCCGTCAGCGGCCGCTGGTCGCCGGGGTTGGCGATCAGGTGCCGCGTCAGCCGGGTCAGCCGCGGATCGGTCCCGCCCGCCAGGTTGAAGGGCGATTCGGCCAGCGCCTCCAGTTCGTCCAGCATCACCTGGGCCAGGTGGCGCAGCCGGTCGTCGGGCGGGGCGGCGGTGTCCATCGCGCCCAGCCGCAGGATCAGCGCGCGCGCCAGCACCGCGCAGCGCCAGCACCGCGCAGCGCCCGCCCCCGCCGTCCTGCCGCACGGGGCAGGACGGGTCGATGTAGAGGTTCAGAAGCTCGGCTTCGGTTTCCGTGGCCATGCGGTGGGGCAGGCCGGCGGGGATCCAGACCGCATGGCTGGGCGGCACCACCCAGACGCCCGCGGCGCTGGTCACGCGCACCACGCCTTCGCGCGCCCACAGCAGCTGGCCGCGGGTGTGGCTGTGGGGCGCGACCTCGCTGCCCGCGGGCAGGCGGCGGCCATGGGTCAGCACGGGACGGCCCGGGTCCAGCACGAAGGCCGTGCCACTGGGGGCATGGTTTGGCGTGTCGGCGACATCTGTTGTCATGATCGCGGTATCCACAGGCCCCACCCTGATGCCCCAGGGTGCCGCCAAAAGGAAGACCCGCATGCAGATCCTGAACCTTCGCAATCCCCGTCCGCTGATCGTGGCGCTGGTGCTGCCGCTGGCGGCGCTGATCGGGCTGACGGCGCCCGGCGCGCTGAGTTCGGACCAGGGGCAGATCCTGGCCGTGACGCTGGTCACGCTGACGCTGTGGGGCACGGGGGTGGTGTCGGGCTATCTGCCCAGCCTGATCTTCTTTGCCGTGGTGCTGGTGCTGGGGCTGGCGCCGCCGGACCTGGTGTTCTCGGGCTTCGGGTCCAGCGGGGTCTGGCTGATCGTGTCGGGCTTCGTCATCGGCGCGGCGATCGGCATTTCGGGCCTGGGCGACCGGCTGGCCCGGGTGATCGGGCCGTTCCTGATCCCCAGCTATCCGCGGCTGCTGGGCGGGCTGATGCTGGCGGCCATGGTGCTGGGCTTCCTGATGCCGTCGTCGGTGGGCCGGTCGGTGGTGCTGGTGCCCATCGGCATGGCACTGGCCGGCCGGGTGGGCTTTGCGCCCGGGTCGAACGGGCGGATCGGGGTGGCGGTGCTGCTGGCCATCGCCTGCAACATGCGCAGTTTCGCGATCCTGCCGTCGAACATTCCCAACATGGTGCTGGCCGGGTCGGCCGAGACGATCCACGGCCTCCGCCTGGGTTACATGGAATATCTGGTGCTGCACTATTCGGTGCTGGGGATCGTCAAGTCGGTGGTGACGGTCCTGCTGGTGCTGCGTCTGTTCCCCGACACGGTGGGCCGCCCCCTGGCCGAGGCGCCGGCC
>JACXUX010000322.1 GCA_014763725.1 Rhodobacterales bacterium | reverse complement strand
GCCCCCGCCGATGTGGCCGCGGCCGCCGATCCGGGGCCGGCGCCGCCCGGCGCGATCCTGCGCTCGCCCCGGCCCGCGCCGCGCCCGGGGGTGACGCTGGCCTCGACCGGCCCGGTCACCGCCGCGCTGCCCCCCTCGGCCGAGATCGCGCCCGAGGACATCGCCCGCGGCACCCGTCTGGTGCAGGTGGGCGCCTATGGCGACGCGGCCGAGGCGATCGCCGCCTGGGATGCGCTGCGGCTGCAGTTCGGCGAGCTTCTGGCCGACAAGGCGCGCGTGCTGCAGACCGCCACCTCGGGCGGGCGCAGCTTCATCCGTCTGCGCGTCCACGGCTTTGCCGATGAGGCCGACGCGCGCCGCTTCTGTTCCGCGCTGCTGGCGGAAAACGCCGACTGCCTGCCCGTGCTGCATCAGTCATGACCGGCGCGCGGGGGCGGGGCACAGGGCGGCGGGTCCGGTGACCGGCGCCACCATCCTGGGCTGTGCGGGCCCGGTGCTGGGCCGGGATGAGGCCGCCTTCTTCCGCCAGGCCGATCCCTGGGGCTTCATCCTGTTCGCCCGCAACATCGACACCCCCGACCAGCTGCGCCGCCTGACGGATGATCTGCGCGCGGCCGTGGGGCGACAGGCGCCCGTCTTCGTCGACCAGGAGGGCGGCCGCGTCCAGCGCCTGCGCCCGCCGCACTGGCGCGACTGGCCGCCGCCCATGGACATGGTGCGCGCTGCAGGCCCCCGGGCGGGCCGGGCCATGCATCTGCGCGCGCGGATCATCGCCGCCGAGCTGCGCGCCTGCGGCATCGACGGCAACTGCGCCCCCTGCGCCGACATCGCCACCGACGACACCCATCCTTTCCTGAAAAACCGCTGCCACGGCAATGAATTGCAGGCGGTCGTCCAGGTGTCGCGCAAACTGGCTGCGGGCCTTCTGGCCGGGGGCGTCCTGCCGGTGGTGAAGCACATCCCCGGCCATGGCCGGGCGCGCGGCGACACGCATCTGGCGCTGCCCACCGTCACCGCGCCGCTGGCCGATCTGGCCGCGACCGACTTTGCCGCCTTTGCCGCGCTGGCCGACCTGCCGCTGGGGATGACCGCGCATGTGGTCTATGCCGCCCTGGACCCCGAAACCCCCGGAACCCTGTCGCCCGCGGTGATCGGCGCGATCCGCGGCCGCATCGGCTTTGACGGCCTGCTGATGACCGACGACATCTCGATGGGCGCGCTGTCGGGGCCGGTGGGCGCGCGCGCCGCCGCCGCCCGCGCGGCGGGCTGCGACGTGGTGCTGCACTGCAACGGCGAGCTGGAGGAGATGGAGGCGGTCGCGGCGGCCGCGGGCGCGCTGTCGCCGCAGGGGGCCGCGCGCGCCGCCCGCGCGCTGGCCCTGCGCGGGCCCGAACCCCCGGTTGACATTGCGGCCCTCGATGCCGACCTGAGGTCTGTCATGACAGGGGCCGCAGGATGACGGACGACTGGGACAGAACCCCGACCGCCCCCCCCGCCACGGCAGACCGTCTGGCGGCCGAGGCGCTGATCGTCGATGTCGAGGGGTATGAAGGCCCGCTCGACCTGCTGCTGACGCTGTCGCGCACGCAGAAGGTGGACCTGCGCCGCGTCTCGGTCCTGCAGCTGGCCGAACAGTATCTGGCCTTCGTCTCGCAGGCGCGGGCGCTGCGCATCGAACTGGCGGCCGACTATCTGGTGATGGCGGCCTGGCTGGCCTATCTGAAGTCGCGCCTGCTCTTGCCCCCCGACCCGGCCGAGGACGGCCCCAGCGCCGCCGATCTGGCCGCGCATCTGGCCTTTCAGCTGGAACGGCTCCAGGCCATGCGCGACGCCGCCGCCCGGCTGATGGCGCGTGACCGGCTGGGCCGCGACCGTTTCCCCCGCGGCGCGCCCGAGGACGTGATGCGCATCCGCAAGGTCACGCCGCTGGCCAGCCTGCTGGACCTGATGCAGGCCTATGCCCGGCTGCGCACCCGCGACGACTTCCGCCCCTATGCGCTGGACCGCGACCATGTCTTCACCATGGAACAGGCGCTGGACAGGATGCGCGGGCTGATCGGCGCGGCGGTGTCCTGGGTCGATCTGCAGGGCTTCCTGCCGGCGGGCTGGGGCAGCCATCCGATGCGCCGCCGGTCCGCCACCGCGGCGCATTTCGCCGCCGTCCTGGAACTGGCCCGCCGGGGCGAGGTCGAGCTGCGCCAGACCGAAACCTTCGCGCCCCTCCAGATCCGCGTCCGGGGGCCGCGATGACCCGGCCCCCGCCCCAGGAACCCGGCCTCTTCGCCACCCCGCCCATGGCCGAACAGGAACGCATGGTCGAGGCGATCCTGTTCGCCACCGCCGAGCCCGTGACGGTGGCGGATCTCGCCGCCCGCATGCCGCAGGGCTGCGACCCGGCCGAGGCGCTGGCCCATCTGCGCCGCCGCTACGACGGCCGCGGCGTCCAGCTGGTGCGTGTGGGCGAGGCCTGGGCCTTCCGCACCGCGCCCGATCTGGGCTTCCTGATGCAGAAGGAAACGGTCGAGCCGCGCCGCCTGTCGCGCGCCGCGATCGAGACGCTGGCCATCATCGCCTATCACCAGCCCGTCACCCGCGCCGAGATCGAGGAGATCCGCGGCGTGGCCGTCAGCCGCGGGACCGTCGACCAGCTGATCGACCTGGGCTGGGTCCGCTTCGGCCGCCGCCGGATGTCGCCGGGCCGGCCCGTGACCTTCGTGGTGACCGAGTCCTTCCTCGATCACTTCGGCCTCGAAAGCGCGCGCGACCTGCCGGGTCTGAAAGACCTGCGCGCGGCCGGGCTTCTCGACAACCGCCCGCTGCCCGGCGGCTTCACCCGGCCCGAGGACGCCGAAGACGCGCCCGAAGGCCAGTCCGACCTCTTCGACCTCGCCCGGGAGGGCCCGCCATGAACCTCGACCAGATCCTGAACCTCGTCACCCGCATGTTCGTCCGCAAGGCGGTGCAGAAGGGCGTCGACAAGGCCTTCGAACTCGGCACCCGCGGCCGGCAGGCGGGCACCACGCCCGCCGACCAGGCCCAGGCCCATGCCGCGCGCGAGGCCGCCAAGCGCGCCCGCAAGGCCGCCCAGATCACCCGCCGCCTCGGCCGCTGACCCCCGCGCCC
>JACXUX010000321.1 GCA_014763725.1 Rhodobacterales bacterium | reverse complement strand
CCCGCCCGCACCAGCCGCAGCGCCGCGCGCAGCTTCTTCACCCGCTTGCGGCTGTTGTGGATCATGCCGGGCGTGTTGGCGCGGTCGGGATGGGCGAGGGTGGCGCCCAGCTCCTCGGCCGACAGGCGGCGCAGCGTGGCGGTCAGGTCGGCATCGGATCGGGACAGGCGAAAGGGCATGGCGCACCTTGATGAAACCCTGTGCCACCCTACACCGTTCCCTGTCAGGATGAAGGAGGTTCCGATGCGCCCCAGCCTGCCCGCCCTTGCCCTGAGCCTGATGCTGTCCCTGCCGGCTGCGGCGCAGGATCCGGGGATCGAATCCACGATCCGCGGCCAGATCGCGGCCTTTCTGAAGGACGATTTCGCCACCGCCTTCACCTATGCCTCGCCCACGATCCGGGGCCTGTTCGGCACGCCCGAGAATTTCGGCGCCATGGTGCGGCAGGGCTATCCGATGGTGCATCGCCCGGCCGAGGTCGAGCTGCTGGACCTGCGCGAGGTGGCCGGCGCCCTGTGGCAGCGCGTGCGCATCACCGATGCCGCGGGCGGGGTGCATCTGCTGGACTACCAGATGGTTCCGGGCCCCGAAGGCTGGCAGATCAACGCCGTCCAGATCCTGCGCGCGCCCGGCGTGGGCGTCTGAGCGTTGCGCGCCGCGCCCGACCTGCGCGCGCTGGCCTGAGAGACGGTTAACGCCCCCTTGCTAGGGATGGGCCGTCCCGGCGGCGTCCTGCATCGGCAGGCCCCGCGGCCGGTGGTCCGATGCAGCGAGGGTTCAAGGGATGAACAAGGCGATTACCGACGGGCTGGTCCTGATGCCGCAGCCCTTTTCGGCGGGGCTGAACCTGTGGTCGCAGACCGACGGCACGCCCGGGTCGGCCAGCTGGGCGGGCCAGCCCGATGCGGTGCTGGTGTCCTCGGACGCGGATTTCGGCGACTGCCTGGAGATGCAGAAGACCGACGCCACCCAGTCGCTGCGGGCCTATGCGGAAACCCCGTTCGAGCCCGGACTCTATCTGCGGGTCACCGCGCGGGTCAAGGCGGTGTCGGGCAACCTGCCGGGCGTGCGCATCGCGGGCTGGCCGGGCAATGCCTCGGGCGGGCTGGTGTCGGGCGTGCCGCAGACCGGGCCCGAGGTGGTGCTGGACAGCTATGGCAAGGTGGTCACCGTCAGCGCCATCTTCGGGTCGGGCAACCGGCAGGGGGTGGACGTGGTCTGGGGCACCGCGCCCGTCTTTGGCCATTTCGGGCTGGACCTGACCGGCCCCACGGGCGGGGTGGTGCGCATCGACGACCTGGTGATCGAGGATGTGACCGAAGTCTTTCACCGCAAGATGATGGACTGGGTCGACGTGCGCGACTATGGCGCCGTGGGCGACGGGGTGACCGACGACAGCGCCGCCATGGCCGCGGCCGATGCGGCGGCGGCGGGGCGCACGGTGCTGGTGTCGGCGGGCGACTACTGGTGCGCGCAGGATGTCACCTTTGCTTCGCCCGTCCGGTTCGAGGGCACGCTGGCCATGCCTGCCAACCGCAAGCTGGCCTGCACGCGCAACTATGACCTGGACACCTATGCCGCGGCCTTTGGCTCGGAACTCGAGGGGTTCCGCCGCGGGCTGCAGGTGCTGTTCCACTTCACCGACCATGTGGTGTTCGACCTGAACGGCCGCCGCGTCGACCTGGTCGAGCCGATCGATGTGGCCGCGCTCTGCGGGCTGACCAGCTTTGCCCAGCGGCGGGTGATCACGAACGGCCAGCTGAACGCGGCCACGTCGGACGCCTGGACGACCTTTTCCACCAGTTCGGCCGCGACCTATTCGACCGCCAGTGCCACCCAGCTGACGGGCGTGGCCAATGCGGTGAACATCCCCGTGGGCAGCCTGATCACCGGCACCGGCGTGGGGCGCGAGGTCTATGTGCTGGGGCGCAACACCGGGGCGCAGACGCTGACGATCAGCCAGCCGCTGTGGGCCGCGGCCGGCACGCGCAACCTGGGCTTCCAGCGGTTCCGCTACATGCTGGATTTCAGCGGCTTTGACGACCTGCAGAAGTTCGAGATCACCGACATCGAGTTCCAGTGCAATGGCCTCGCCAGCGCGATCCTGCTGGCGCCGTCGGGCAACACCTTCCGCGTGGCCGATTGCGTGTTCACCAAGCCCAGGGACCGCGGCATCACCTCGATCGGGTCGGGCTGTCAGGGCATGTTGGTCGACCAGTGCCAGTTCGTGTCGAACGAACAGGCGCTGCGCGCGCAGGACCGCACGTCGATCGCGCTGAACGTGAACGCCAACGACAGCAAGATCCGCGACAACCGCATCGTGCGCTTTGCCCATTTCGCCATCCTGAACGGCACCGGGCACATGTTCATCGGCAACCACTTCTTTCAGGGCGACGACGAACCGGCGGGCACGCGGCGGGCGGGGCTGGTGTTCACCCAGCCCAACCTGAAGACGCTGATCACCGGCAACTACATCGACAACTGCTTCATCGAGCTATCGAACGAACATGATGCGACGCCCGATTTCGCCGATGTTTACAGCTTCGGCGGGCTGACGGTCACGGGCAACATCTTTACCTGCAACGACGTGGGGTCGTGGTTCCGCTGGATCGTGGTCACGCCGCGCGGCACGGGGCATTTCATCAACGGGCTGAGCGTGATTTCCAACGCCTTCCGCACGGTGAACACCAACATCGACCGGATCGAGGCGATCGATACCACCCATGCCACGCTGGACTTCGGCCGCTTCCGCAACATCCGGTTCGAGGGCAACACCTTCAACGGGATCGAGCAGGTGACCGTCAGCCCGGTGCTGGTGGAACACGACCAGACGACCGAGGCCGACACTTGGGTGATCGACGGGGCGGGCTTCCTGCCCTTTGGCGCGCGGGCGCGCAATGTCGAGGCGGTGGTGATGGGCGGCCCGGTGACGACGGTGGGCAACGTCAAGCGCTACGAGTTTCCCTATGTGCTGACCGAACAGGGGACCGGGGCGCAGCTGGTGCATCTGAAATGGTCCGAGCCGCTGAAGGGCACGGCCTTTCTCACGATCCGGTGCGACAGCCCGGCGTGATGCGGGATGCGGCGGGGGCGGGCCAGGGCGCCCCGCCCTGACCCGCCGGAT
>JACXUX010000047.1 GCA_014763725.1 Rhodobacterales bacterium | reverse complement strand
GGGGCCGGTGCGGGTGGCGGGGCGAGGGGCTCAGAACCCCTCGGGCAGGGTCAGCCCCGCGCGGGCGGCCAGCTGGGCCAGACCCGCGCGCGCGGCCGGCGTCCAGTCGGCGCGGCGGGCGGCGAACAGGCAGGCCTGCGACCGGTGCACCACCCCGTCCGACAGGATCTTCAGATGGTTGGCGCGCAGCGTCTCGCCCGTCGAGGTGATGTCGGCCACCGCCTCGGCCGTCAGGTTCTTGACCGTGCCTTCGGTCGCGCCCTGGCTGTCGACCAGCTGATAGTCGGCCACGTCCGCCTCGCGCAGGAAATCCTGCACCAGGCGGTGATACTTGGTGGCGATCCGCAGCCGGAAGCCATGCGCGCGGCGAAAGGCGGCGGCGGCGGCGTCCAGATCCTCGACCGTGTCGACATCGACCCAGCAGGCCGGCACCGCCAGGATCAGGTCGGCATGGCCAAAGCCCAGCTGCGCCCATTCGGCGACCTGCTGGTCCCAGTCGGCCAGCGTGTCGCGCACCAGATCGGACCCGGTCACCCCCAGATGGATGCGCCCCGCGGCCAGTTCGCGCGGGATCTCGCCCGCCGACAGCAGCACCAGTCTGGCGCCCTCCAGCCCCTGGACTGCGCCCGCATATTCGCGGTCCGACCCCGTGCGCGTCATGGTCACACCGCGGGCGCCGAACCAGTCGAAGGTCTTGTCCATCAGCCGCCCCTTGGACGGCACGCCGATCTTCAGCATCACGCCCCCCTGCGCAGCGCGGCCAACAGGCCGGGGCGGATGATGCCGCCCACCGCCGGGATGTGGCGGCCCTGGCCCAGCACCGCCGTCAGCGCGTCATACCGCCCGCCCGAGGCGACGGCCGGCCAGTCGTCGCGCCCCGGCGCGGCAAAGGCAAAGACGAAGCCGTCGTAATATTCCAGCGTCGTGCGGCCCAGCGCGGCCTCGAACGGCAGGGCCTCGGGATCGACCCCGCGGGCGGCCAGCGCGGCCAGCCGTTCGGCAAAGCGGTCGGCGGCCGGGGCCAGCGCGGGCAGGTCCACCGCCATGTCGCGCAGCCGGTAGAGCGCGGCGGGCGCAGGGGCGGCCAGCTGCAGCAGATCCTCCATCATCTGGACCTCGGCGCGGGCGACGGGCGGGGTGGCGGCATCCTCGACCAGGGCCGCGGCGCGGGCGGCGATCTCGGTTTCGTCCCGCAGGCCGATCATCGGGCCCGCCTGGGCCATCAGCGCGCCCAGATCGCCCGAGGCCAGCCGCTCGATCAGCCGCAGCCGCGCCTCGGGCGGGGGGGTGCGGCCGGAATAGCGGTCCAGCAGCTGGCGGAACCGGCGCGGCCGCCAGATGTGGCGCAGAAGCGCGGTCTTGCGCCGGTCGGTCGTGGTCAGCCCGCGCACCGCATCGACCAGCACGCCCATGTCGCCCGTGACGGGCTGCAGCCCCAGCGGCGCCAGCAGGCGCGCGAACAGGGCAAAGACCTCGGCATCGGCCTCGGCCGGGGCCTCGCGCGCGAACAGCTCGAAGCCCGCCTGCAGGTATTCGTTGGGCCGCCCGTCCAGATGGTCCTGCTTGCGGAAGACCTCGCCCAGATAGCAGTAGCGCGCGGGTTCGGCCCCGCCGGCCATGTGGCGCTGGACAACGGGCACGGTGAAGTCGGGGCGCAGCATCATCTCGCCGCGCAGCGGGTCCTGGGTGACATAGGCGCGGCGGCGCAGATCCTCGCCATACAGGTCCAGCAGCGTTTCGGCCGGCAACAGCAGGTCGCAGTCGACCGGGATCGCACCCGCGTCGCGAAAGGCGTCCAGCAGCCGCGCCCCCTCGTCCCGTTCGGCGGCGCGGATCATGACGCCAGCATCCCCCGCACCGCGGCGACCAGATCGGCGCGCGGCACCTCGACCTGGGCGGGGCGGCTCTTCCATTCCTCGAGGCTGGCGCCCGCGGCGATCTGCGCGCCCAGCACCAGATCCTTCAGGATCACCACGCCGCGGTCCAGCTCGGCCGAGCCCTGGATCACCGCCACGGGGCTGGCGCGCCGGTCGGCGTATTTCAGCTGGTTGCCGAAGTTCTTGGGGTTGCCCAGATAGACCTCGGCCCGGAGGCCTTCGCGCCGCAGCTCGGCCGCCATGGCCATGTAGTCGGCCATCCGGTCGCGGTCCATCACCGTGACCACCACCGGGCCGGGGGCAGTGCCGCCCACCCGCCCCTTGGCGCGCAGCGCGGCCAGCAGCCGGTCGACCCCGATCGACACGCCGGTGGCGGGCACCGCCTGGCCGGTGAAGCGCTTGACCAGATCGTCATAGCGCCCGCCGCCCGCGACCGACCCGAACTGCCGTGGCCGGCCCTTGTCGTCCAGGATTTCGAAGGTCAGCTCGGCCTCGAACACCGGGCCGGTGTAGTAGCCCAGGCCCCGCACGACGCCGGGGTCGATCACGATGCGGTCGGGGCCATAGCCCTGGGCGTCCAGCAGCCGGGCGATGGTAGCCAGTTCCTCGACCCCCTCGCGCCCCGTGGCGGACTGGGCCACCAGATCGCCCAGCGCGCCCAGCGTGACGGCATTGCTGATCCGCCGCGCGGCCATGAAGGCCAGGATGACATCGGCCTGCGCCTCCGACAGGCCCGCCCCGCGGGTGAAGTCGCCCGACTCGTCCATCCGCCCCGCGCCGATCAGCGCGCGCACGCCGCCCTCGCCCAGGCGGTCGATCTTGTCGATGGCGCGCAGCACGATGCCGCGTTCCTGGGCAAAGGCCGCGGGGTCGTCGGGGGTCAGGATGCCCGCGACCTCCATCACGCCGTTCAGCACCTTGCGGTTGTTCACCCGCACGATGTAGTCGCCGTGGGGGATGCCCACGGTTTCCAGCGCATCGGCCAGCATGGCGCAGATCTCGGCATCGGCGGCCACGCTGGGGGCGCCCACCGTGTCGGCATCGCACTGGTAGAACTGGCGGAACCGGCCCGGCCCCGGCTTTTCGTTGCGCCAGACCGGGCCCATGGCATAGCGGCGATAGGGCGCGGGCAGGTCGTTGCGGTATTGCGCGGCCACCCGCGCCAGCGGCGCCGTCAGGTCATAGCGCAGCGCCAGCCAGTCGCCCCCCTTGCCCTCGGCCGCGGCCTCGTCCTGCCAGGCGAAGACGCCCTCGTTCGGGCGGTCGACATCGGGCAGGAACTTGCCCAGCGCCTCGACGGTTTCGACGGCGCTGGTTTCCAGCGCCTCGAACCCGTGGCGGTGATAGACCGTGGCGATGGCGTCGAGCATCGCCTTGCGTTCGGTCACTTCCGCGCCGAAATAGTCGCGAAAGCCCTTGGGCGTTTCGGCGCGCGGCCGGCGCGCGGGCTTGTCCTGTGCCATGGTCGGACCCTGTCTGATCTGGCGCGGGGTGTATCGGATGGGGCGCGGCGGGACAAGCCGCGCCGGGCAGGGAAGGCGGCCGCGATGACCGATCGGGTTCAGGCGCTGGAGGAACGCGTGGCGCATCTGTTGCGCGCGGTCGACGATCTGTCAGATGTGGTGGCGCGCCAGGGCGCGCAGATCGACCGGCTGACCCGCCGGGTGCAGATGCTGATGGAACGCGCGGCCGAGGCCGAGGCGATGGCCGGCAGCGCCCCCGCGGCCGACCAGCGGCCGCCACACTGGTAGGATTTTCGGCATGCCACGGTATGCAAGGGGCGGTTTCCCGCTTGCCCCCGCGCGGCCGGCATGGTGATGTCCGGGGCGGAGTGATGCCATGACCCAGCCCCCCCCAACGGAAACCGGCGCGCCGGACCCGATCCCGTGGCGATCCTGCTGGCCCTGGGTCTGGGGGCGGCGGGTGGCGCGGTCGCGCTGTGGCTGGCGCTGCCGCTGGGCATGCTGCTGGGGTCGCTGGTTGCGGTGGGGGCGGTGACGGCCACCGGGCTGCGGCCGCTGGGCCGGGTGCCGCAGATCCCCCAGCACGTGCGCAACTGGCTGATCCCCATCGTCGGCGTGGCGATCGGCGGGTCATTCACTCCGCAGATCCTGCGCGAGATGCCGGGCTGGGCGGGCAGCCTGCTGGCGCTGGCGGTCTATCTGCCGGTGGCCCATGCCATCGGCTATCTGATCTATCGCCGGATGGGGGCCATCGACCGGCCCACGGCCTGTTTCGCCAGCGTGCCGGGCGGGCTGATCGAATGCCTGGTGCTGGGCGAGGAGGCGGGCGCCGACATCCGCGTGCTGACCCTGCTGGCCGCGCTGCGGCTGGCGGCGGTGGCCACGGCGGCGATGCTGGTTCTGGCTGCGGCGCTGGCCTTTGCGCTGTCGGGGGTGGTGGGCCAGCCGTTGGCGGCGGTCTTCCTGGCCTTTGCCCCCGGCGGCGTGGCCGAGATGAGCCTGATCGCCCTGTCGCTGCAGGTCAGCGTGGTCTATGTGACCGCCCACCATGTGGCGCGCATCCTGCTCACGGTGATGCTGGCGCGGATCTTCGCCCGCCGGGTGCTGTCGCGCGGGCCCTGACCGGCGGACCTAGCGGGGCACCAGCCCCTCGTCCATGCGTTGCAGGGCGATCCGGTCGGCCTCGGGCAGGGTGGCGACATCCGGGGTCAGGTCGTGCAGCCGCGCCATGACGTCGCAGGCCAGCGCCCGTTCGGCCGCATCGGGTGCGCGGTCGGGCCGGGCAAAGAAGCCGATCGACCGCGACCCTTCGTCGCCCACCGACACCGCGATGCCGTGCCGCAGCCCGTGATCGGCCGCCCGGGCGAAAAGGCCCGCCTCATCCTCGGCCGCAAGGTCGGCCCAATTGCACAGGCCCAGATGGGTCATGCCCCAGCGCACCGCCGGATCGACCAGCAGCAGCCCCTCGGCCGCATAGGCGGCGACCCAGTCCTGCGGATAGGTCTGATACAGCAGCGTGGGGTGATTGAAGCGGATCCGCAGGCCGATGGCAAAGCGCCAGACCGGGTTTGCAACCACACGTTGCAACTGAAGGCTTATGTTTTCGGCGCGGTTCATGTAGACAGGCCCACATGCGCCTTGGCGCGCTGATACGGAACGCGACGTGCACGACGGCAAACCAGAAACACACGCCGACAGAATACCTTTTCACGGGGCCCTCTGTCCATCATGAGGCTGGCCGAATGCAGCGCCCTGTTTGCCGAACTTGCGCCCGCGGGCTTTTACGTCGCGCTGCGGATGGGCTTTTTCGCGCCCGAGGATGAGCTGAACGCGCTGCCCCCGGACTGGGTCGACCATTATACCGTCAATGGCCTGGCGCTTTTTGACCCGCTGATGCGCTGGGTCTATGGCGGGCATGGCACAATGCGCTGGTCCGACCTGCGCCTGTCCGATCCGCGCGGCATCCTGTCGGCCTATGCCGCGCACGGGCTGCGGTTCGGGGCGGTGGTCTGCGTTTCGGCGCAAGAGTCCCGGCCGCGCCGCAGCTTCGGCTATTTCGCGCGCTCCGACCGCGAACTGACCGAGGCCGAGCTGGCGGCGCTGGAGGCGCATCTGCGAGCCGCCCATTTCCATGACGAGGCCGAGGCCCCCCCCCTGACCCGCGCCCAGACCGATGCGCTGCGGCTGCTGTCGCGGGGCATGCGGCTGAAGGAAATCGCCCATGCGCTGGACATCTCGGAAAGCGCGGTCAAGCTGCGGCTGAAGGGGGCGATGGCGCGGATGGAGGCGCGCACGCCGGTGCAGGCGGCCTCGCTGGCCGCGGCGCGGGGTCTGCTGGACTAGGGCGGCCTGCGATGGATCTGATCGACCTCAGCACCCGGCGCGGCTCGACCGAGGATTTCGAGGACTTCCTGCGCCGCCTCTGCGCGCGGCTGGGGGTGGACTATGCGTCCTATGCCACGATCAACCCGGTGTCGGGCGCGGTGCAGGGCTATGCCACCTATGGCGAGGCGTGGAAGCGCCACTACATGGACCAGCGGCTGCACCTGATCGACCCGACGCTGCACAAGCCCGCGCTGTCGATCGCGCCGGTGGACTGGTCGCGGTTCGACCGCGATGCGCAGTTCCGCAAGGTGTTCGATGCCGCGCGCGACTTCGGCGTGGCGTCCCAGGGCATCACGGTGCCGATCCGCGGCCCCTGGGGCGACCGCGGGCTGCTCAGCGTGACCGCCGCCATGTCCGATCACGACTGGCGTCTGCTGACGCGGCAGATGGTGGGCGATCTGCAGATGGCGGCGGTGCACATGCACGATGCGGTCATGCGGTCGGGCCTGCTGTTGCCGCAGATGGCGCTGCCCCAGCTGTCGGCCCGCGAACGCGAGGTTCTGCAATGGGTGGCCGCGGGCAAGAACCAGCAGGACGTGGGCGACATCCTGGGCATCTCGATCCGCACGGTCGAGGTGCACCTGCGGTCCGCGCGGGAAAAGCTGGGCGCGCTGACCACGGTCCAGGCGGTGGGCCGCGCCGTGGCGATGGGGCTGATCCATCCGCGTTAGGGCCCCGTCCGGACAGGCTGCCGCAGCCGTCTACGGGTTTCCCCCGATAGCGCACATCCCCCGGTTGCCCCACCCTCGCCGTTGGGGTGAGCAAGCCATCGGGGGCAACCATGATCCATATCGTCGATTCCCTGAACAAATCCGAACATGCGGCGCTGCTGGAGGCGATGTTCCGCCTGCGCAAGCGGGTGTTCCACGACCGGCTGGGCTGGGACGTGGTGATCCGCGACGGGCGCGAGATCGACGCCTTTGACGATCTGGATCCGGCGCATGTGATCAGCGTCGATGACCAGGGCCAGGTCGTGGGCTGCATGCGGCTTCTGCAGACGACCGGGCCGCACATGCTGGCCGACGTGTTTTCCAGCATCCTGGACGGCGAGCCGCCGCTGCGGTCGGCCACCCTGTGGGAGGCCACGCGCTTCTGCGTCGACACCGCGCGGCTGGGCAGCGGGCGGGGCCCCAACACGATCAGCCATGTCACGTCCGAGGTGATGATCGGCGCCTTCGAATACGGGATGGCCGCGGGCATCACCGATGCGGTGGCCGTGATCGACCCGGTCATGGACCGGGTGCTGAAACGGTCGGGCAATGCGCCGCACGGCTATCTGGGCAGCCCCAAGCCGATGGGCAAGGTGACCGCGCTGGCCGCGCTGATGGATGTCAGCGACGAACGCATCCGGTCGATCCGGGACTTTGCCGGCATCCATTACGACGTCTTTGCCCCGCAGCCGCACCGGATCGCCGCGGAATAGCCCGCGCGGGGGGCGCGGCCCGGGGATCGGGCCGCGTCAGACCTCTTCGACCGCGCGGATACCCGCGATGGCCTTGATCGCGCCGCGGATCTGCGGCGTGACGGGCAGGGGCGCGGGCAGGGCGATGTCGACCTCGGCCCCGCCGGGGCCGGGCACGCAGATCGTCACGGGCCCGCGCGCGCGCGCCGCGACCCCCTCGCCCAGGCGGGCGAACAGCGACGCGACCGAGGCCGCGGCCTCGGCCCGGTCCAGATGGATGCGCAGCCCGCTGCCCCCCGCCTCCGCCGCGACCGTGTCGATGGGCTGCACCCCGCGCGCCAGCAGCTTCAGCGTCTCGGCCTCGAGCGTGGCCTCGACCGTCAGGACCACGTTCTGCCCGGGTTCCAGATGGTCGCGCCCGGCTTCCAGCACGTCGGAAAACACCGTCACCTCATACAGGCCGGTGGGGTCGGACAGCTGGACAAAGGCAAAGCGGTTGCCCTTGGCCGACTTGCGTTCCTTGCGGTCCGACACCGATCCCGCCATCCGCGTCACCAGCGGCCCACGTTCGGCGGCCACCGTCACCTCGGCCAGGGTGCGCACGTCCTTGCGCCGCAGGCTGGGCAGATAGTCGTCCAGCGGGTGGCCCGACAGGTAGAAGCCGATCGCCATGTGTTCCTGCGCCAGCCGTTCGGCGGGCAGCCAGTCGTCGCGGCCGGGCAGGCGCGGTTCGGGAATGTCGGTCCCGCCCGCGCCGAACAGCGACACCTGGGCCGAGGCGCGCGCCTCATGCACCGCGGCGGAATAGGCCACCAGCGCATCCAGCGCGTCGAACACCCGCGCGCGGTTGCGGTCCAGCGCGTCAAAGGCGCCGGCGCGGGCCAGCATTTCCAGCGGGCGCTTGCCCACCCGTTTCAGATCGACCCGGCGGGCCAGGTCGAACAGGCTGGCAAAGGGGGCGGTGCCGCGCGCCTCGACGATCAGGCGCATCGCCTCGACGCCCACGTTCTTCAGCGCGCCCAGCGCATAAAGGACGCGCCCCCCATCCACCCCGAAGGTGGCCAGGCTGCGGTTGACGCAGGGCGGCACGGTGGCGATGCCCAGCCGGTCGACCTCGCGTTTGTAGACGGCCAGCTTGTCGGTCAGGTGGATGTCGCAGTTCATCACTGCGGCCATGAATTCCACCGGGTGGTTGGCCTTCAGCCAGCCGGTCTGATAGCTGACCACGGCATAGGCGGCGGCGTGGCTCTTGTTGAAGCCGTAGTTCGCGAATTTCTCCAGCAGGTCAAAGACTTCGCCGGCCTTCTTCTCGTCGATGCCATGCGTGGCGCGGGCGCCCTCGATGAACTTGGGCCGTTCCTTGGCCATTTCCTCGGGGATCTTCTTGCCCATGGCGCGGCGCAACAGGTCCGCCCCGCCCAGCGAATAGCCCGCCATCACCTGGGCGATCTGCATCACCTGTTCCTGATAGACGATGATGCCCTGGGTTTCGGCCAGGATGTGGTCGATCGTGGGGTGGATCGATTCCAGCGGGCGCTGGCCGTGCTTGACCTCGCAATAGACGGGTATGTTCTCCATCGGGCCGGGACGGTAGAGCGCGACCAGCGCCACGATGTCCTCGATGCAGGTGGGCTTCATCCGCCGCAGCGCATCCATCATGCCGGTGGATTCCACCTGGAACACCGCCACGGTGCGCGCCGCGGCGTAGAGTTCGTAGGTGCGCGCATCGTCCAGCGGGATGGCGTTGATCTGGTCCAGCGCGCCGGGGGCGGGGGTGTAGATCTGCCGCCCGTCGGCGGCCGCATGCAGATGCCGGCCCTGGCCGCGGATCAGGTCGATCGCGTTCTGGATCACCGTCAGCGTCTTCAGCCCCAGGAAGTCGAACTTCACCAGGCCCGCGGCCTCGACCCATTTCATGTTGAACTGGGTGGCGGGCATGTCCGACCGCGGGTCCTGATAGAGCGGCACCAGCTCATCCAGCGGGCGGTCGCCGATCACCACGCCCGCGGCATGGGTGCTGGCATTGCGGTAGAGCCCCTCGATCTGTTCGGCATAGCGGAACAGGCGGGCCTCGACGCTTTCGGGGTCGCGGGTGATCTCGCGCAGCCGCGGCTCGTCGGCCAGCGCCTTGGTGATGCTGACGGGCTTGACCCCCTCCATCGGGATCATCTTGGACAGCCGGTCGACCTGGCCATAGGGCATCTGCAGCACGCGCCCTACGTCGCGCACCGCCGCCTTGGACATCAGCGCGCCGAAGGTGATGATCTGCGCCACCCGGTCGCGGCCGTATTTCTGCTGGACATAGCCGATCACCTCTTCGCGCCGGTCCATGCAGAAGTCGATGTCGAAGTCGGGCATGCTGACCCGTTCGGGGTTCAGGAAGCGTTCGAACAGCAGCGCATAACGCAGCGGGTCCAGGTCGGTGATGGTCAGCGCATAGGCCACCAGGCTGCCCGCCCCAGACCCGCGCCCGGGGCCCACCGGAATGCCCTGCGCCTTGGCCCATTTGATGAAGTCGGCCACGATCAGGAAATAGCCGGGGAAGCCCATCTTCTCGATGATGCCCAGTTCGAAGTCGAGCCGGGCGCGATACTCGTCCGGGCTGACGGCATGGGGGATGACGGCCAGCCGGTCCTGCAGCCCCTGATGCGCCTGGCGGCGCAGTTCCTGCACCTCGTCCTCGGCAAAGCGGGGCAGGATGGGCTTGCGCTTCGTCGCGGCATAGGCGCAGCGGCGGGCGATCTCGACCGTGTTCTCGACCGCCTCGGGCAGGTCGGCGAACAGCGCCGCCATCTCGGATTCCGACTTGAAGTAATGCTGCGCGGTCAGCCGCCGGCGCGGGGCCTGCTGGTCGACAAAGGCGCCCTCGGCGATGCAGATCAGCGCGTCATGCGCCTCATACATCGCGGGTCTGGGGAAATGGACGTCGTTGGTGGCTACCAGCGGCAGGCCCAGGTCATAGGCCAGCGCGATCAGCCCCGGCTCGGTCGCGGCCTCGTCCGCGGGCAGGGCGCCGCCCTCGGCCGGGTGGCGCTGCAGTTCCACATACAGCCGGTCGGGAAACATTGCCGCCAGTTCGCGCGCCAGCGCGCGGGCGCGGTCGTCATGGCCCGCGGCCAGGTGCCGGCCCAGCGGCCCGCCCGCGCCCCCCGTCAGGCAGATCAGCCCCGCGGCATGGCGCGCCAGCTGGTCGGGCGTGACCTGGGGGATCGCGCCGCCCTTGTCGACCCACAGGCAGCTGTTCAGCTTCAAGAGGTTCAGATAGCCCGTCTCGTCCTGCGCCAGCAGAACCACCGGCGCGGGCGGCCGGGCCCGTTCGCCCGGGGCCGCGGGGTCAAAGGCCAGATCGACCTGACAGCCCACGATGGGCTGCACCCCCGCCCCCGCCGCGGTTACCGAAAATTCCAGCGCGGCGAACATGTTGTTGGTGTCGGTCACGGCCACGGCGGGCATGCCCGCCGCCGCGGCCAGCTTGACCAGCGTCTTGACCGGCACCGCGCCCTCCAGCAGCGAATGTTCGGTGTGCACGCGCAGGTGGATGAATCGGGGGGCGTTCGACATGAGCGCAGCCTAGCGGCGGGGCGCGGCCGGCGGAAGGGCGCCCGGTTCTTCGGCAAATCCTGAAACAGCTTCATCGTCCTGCGCAGGATCCGTGCTTGCCTGGTGGCGGGCGCGCGCGCTTCATGGCAGACAGACAGCGGGGCGTCAGACCCCGGGCAGGGGCCGCCTTACGCCGCATCGGGCCGCCCCGCCGCCAAAGACAGGGAGTATCGCGGCAGAGTATCTGGCATGACCGAGGTTTCGTTTTCGCTGAACGGAACGCCCGTGCATCTGCGGGACGTGGCGCCCACCCGCACGCTGCTGGACTGGCTGCGCGAGGAGCGCGGCCTGACCGGCACCAAGGAGGGCTGCAACGAAGGCGACTGCGGCGCCTGCACCGTGATGGTGACCGATGCGCGCGGCACGCGGGCGCTGAACGCCTGCATCCTGTTCCTGCCCCAGCTGCAGGGTGCTGCGGTGCGCACGGTCGAGGGCCTTGCCGCCCCCGACGGCACGCCCCATCCCGTCCAGCAGGCGCTGGTCGACCATCACGGGTCGCAATGCGGCTTCTGCACGCCGGGGATCGTGGTGTCGCTGGCCGTGGCCCATGCCGCGGGCCGGCAGGACCATGACGACGTGCTGGCGGGCAACCTGTGCCGCTGCACGGGCTATGCCCCCATCGTGCGCGCGGCGCAGGCGGCATGCGCGGCCCCGGTCCCAGACTGGATGCGCGAGGCGCCCCCCGCGGTGGGGCGAAGAATTTTCACCGAAAATTCTTCGTTCTGGCAGCCCGAGAGCGGCGACGAACTGGCCGCGCTCTATGACGCGCATCCCGGGGCGACGCTGGTTGCCGGGGCCACCGATGCGGGGCTGTGGGTGACCAAGGGGCTGCGCGACCTGGCGCCGGTCATCTTCCTCAACCGCGTGGCCGACCTGCAGCGGATCGAGCTGCAGGGCGAGCATCTGCGTATCGGCGCGGGCGTCACCATCGCCGAGCTGCGCGCGGCCCTTGCCCCGCGCTTTCCCGCGCTGGACGAGTTGTGGCGCCGCTACGCCAGCGAACAGGTGCGCGCCGCGGCCACGATCGGCGGCAACATCGCCAATGGCAGCCCGATCGGCGACGGCCCGCCGGTGCTGATCGCGCTGGGCGCGCGGCTGCACCTGCGCCGGGGCGATGCGCGGCGCGAGATCGCGCTCGAGGACTTCTTCCTGGCCTACCGCCGGCAGGACCGCGCCCCGGGCGAATTCGTCGAGGCGGTGACGATCCCGGCCAGCGCCCCGAACTGCCGCGCCTACAAGCTGTCGAAACGCTTCGACCAGGACATCTCGGCCGTCTGCGGCGCCTTCGATGTGCGGCTGGAGGCCGATGGCCGGGTGGCCGCGGTCCGGCTGGCCTATGGCGGCATGGCGGGCACGCCCCGGCGCGCCCCCGCGGCCGAGGCGGCGCTGCTGGGCCAGCCCTGGGGCCTGCCCGCGATCCTGGCCGCGCGCGCGGCGCTGGCGCACGACTTCACGCCCATGACCGACCTGCGCGCCAGCGCCGCCTACCGGCTGACGGCGGCGGGCAACCTGCTGATCCGCTGGCATCACGATCTGGCGAGGCTGCCCGTCCATGTGCGGGGGGTGCAGGCATGACCACGGGCCGTCCGCTGCCGCATGACGCGGCGCCGCTGCATGTCATGGGGGCTGCGCGCTATGTCGACGACATTCCGCTGCCCGCGGGCTGTCTGCACCTGGCCTTCGGCCTGTCCGAGGTCGCGCATGGCGAGATCCTGTCGGTCGATCTGGCCGCGGTGCGCGCGGCCCCCGGCGTGGTGGCCGCCTGGGGGCCCGACGATCTGGACCCGATGCCGGATTGTTCGCCCTCGGCCGGGGATGAGCCGCTGCTGGCGCAGGGCCGGGTGCTCTATGCCGGCCAGCCGGTGTTCCTGGTCGCGGCCGAAAGCCATCTGGCCGCCCGGCGCGCCGCGCGCCTGGGCCGGGTGCAGATCCGCCCGCTGCCCGCGATCCTGACCGTGGATCAGGCGCTGGCCGCAAACAGCCGGTTCGAGGCCGGCCCCCTGGTCTGGCAGCGGGGCGACCCTGCTGCCGCCATCGCCGCCGCGCCCGTGGTGGTCGAGGGCCGGATCGACATCGGCGGGCAGGAGCATTTCTACCTGGAAGGCCAGGTCGCCGCCGCCGTGCCGCAGGACGACGACGGGATGGTGATCCATTCCTCGACCCAGCACCCGACCGAGGTGCAGCACAAGGTCGCCCATGCCCTGCACCTGCCCATGGGCGCCGTGCGGGTCGAGGTGCGGCGGATGGGCGGCGGCTTTGGCGGCAAGGAAAGCCAGGGCAATGCGCTGGCCATCGCCTGTGCGGTGGTGGCGCGCGCCACGGGCCGGCCGGCGCGGATGCGCTATGACCGCGACGACGACATGGTGATCACCGGCAAGCGGCACGATGTGGCGATCCTGTATCGGGCCGGGGCCGATGCCACGGGGCGGCTGACGGGGGTCGAGTTCACGCATCTGGTCCGCTGCGGCTGGAGCCAGGATCTGAGCCTGCCGGTCGCCGACCGCGCGATGCTGCATGCCGACAATGCCTATTTCCTGCCCGCGGTGCGGATCGAGAGCCACCGCCTGCGCACCCATACGCAGAGCGCCACGGCCTTTCGCGGCTTCGGCGGGCCGCAGGGGATGGTGGGGATCGAGCGGGTGATGGACCATCTGGCCCATGCGCTGGGCGAGGACCCGCTGCAGGTGCGGCGGCGCAACTTCTACCGCGACTCGGGCGTCGGCCCCGGGGGCGGCCTGCCCCCGGACCCCCGGGGGTATTTGGGTCAAGAGGAAGGGGGGCCGGGGCAGGCG
>JACXUX010000320.1 GCA_014763725.1 Rhodobacterales bacterium | reverse complement strand
GGCACCCGGTGCGGCGGTGCGATGGGGGGCAGGGGATGCAGGGTGGTCTGCACGTCCGTCAGATCGGGCAGGGGGCGCAGCCGATGCTGGCGCTGCATTGCGCGCTGGCCCATGGCGGCATCTGGGCGGGGCTGGCGGCGCTGCGGCCCGATCTGCGGCTGATCGCGCCCGACCTGCCCGGCCATGGCAAGAGCCCCGACTGGGATGGCGGGCCAGACCTGCACGGCCAGGCCACGCGCGCCGCGGCCGCGCTGATCCAGGCGCAGGGCGCGCCGCTGCCGGTGCTGGGCCATTCCTTCGGCGCGACGGTGGCGCTGCGGCTGGCGCTGGAACGGCCTGACCTGGTGACCCGCCTGGTGCTGGTGGAACCCGTGCTGTTTGCGGCGGCCCGCGCGGCGGGGGCGGCCTGCTACCCGGCCTTTGCCGCCGATCACCACGCCATCGCGGTGCTGGTGCAGGCCGGCGCGATGGGGGCGGCGGCGGAACGCTTTCACGCCCGCTGGGGGGCGGGGGCGCTGGCCGACCTGCCGCCCTGGCAGCGCGACTATGTCGTGGCGCGGATGCCGCTGGTGATGGCCCAGAACGGCGTGCTGGAGCGCGACGACGCGGGCCTGCTGGCGCCCTGGCGGCTGGAGGGTCTGGGCCTGCCCGTCGACCTGGTCGAGGGGACAGAGTCGCCCCCCGTCGTCGCCGCGATCCATGACGAACTGGCCCGCCGCCTGCCGCAGGTGCGGCGGACCCGGGTGGCCGGGGCCGGGCACATGCTGCCGCTGACCCATCCCGCGGCGCTGGCCGCGGTGATCTAGCCGATCAGCGACAGGAAGCTGTCGACCTCGTCCGGGGTGGTGCACCAGCTGGCCACCAGGCGCGCGGCAACCTGTTCGTCACCCGGCCCCTCCATCGTCTGGTTGCCGGGCCACAGGTAATAGGCGGCCCCGGCATCCTGTGCCCGGCGGTGGCCGTCGCGCGGCCAGGCGGCAAAGACGGCATTCGCCTGCGTGGGATGCACCAGCCGTGCCTGCGGCAGGGCCGCGATCCCGGCCGACAGCCGGTCGGCCATGGCATTGGCCTGGCCTGCCAGCTGCAGCCACAGCCCGTCGGCCAGATAGGCCTGCATCTGGGCGGCCAGATAGCGGTGCTTGGAAAACAGATGCCCGCCGCGCTTGCGCCGCAGCTCGAATTCCCAGGCCTTCTCGGGGTTGAAGATCACCACCGCCTCGACCCCCATCAGCCCGTTCTTGGTGCCGCCGAAGGACAGCACGTCGACGCCGGCGCGCCAGGTCAGGTCGGCCGGATGGCAGCCCAGCCGCGCCACGGCATTGGCAAAGCGCGCGCCGTCCATGTGCACGGGCAGGCCATGGGCGCGGGCGATGTCCGCGATCGCGGCCACCTCATCGGGGGTGTAGATCGTGCCGGCCTCGGTCGCGTTGGTCAGGGTGACCATGCCGCGCTGGACATTGTGCACGCCCGCCCGCGCGGTAAAGGCGATGCTGTCGGCCAGCGCGGCGGGGTCCATCCTGGCGTGGTCGCCGTCAATCAGCACCAGCTTGGCCCCGCCGGTATAGAATTCGGGCGCGCCGCATTCGTCTTCCTCGACATGGGCCACGCGGTGGCAGTAGACGGCCGCCCAGGGCGGGCAGAACAGCGCCAGCGACAGCGCATTGGCCGCCGTGCCCGTGCCCACCAGATGCACCGCCGCCTGCGGCGCGTCCAAGGTGTCGCGGATCATCGCGCGCACCTCTTGCGTGACGGCATCGCTGCCATAGCCCGCGGCATAGCCGGCATTGGCGCGTTCCAGCGCGGCCAGGACCTGCGGGGCGACGGGCGAGGTGTTGTCAGAGGCGAAGAACACGGGTCAGGGCCTTTCGTCGATGATGTAGTCGTCCCAGTCGTCCTCGGCGACCTCGAATTCGGGGATCGTCCAGCCGCGCACCGAAACGCCCGCGGCATGGACCGATTCGGGATCGCCCGAGATCAGCGGATGCCAGTCGTGCAGCGGCCGGCCTTCGTGCAGCAGGCGATAGGCGCAGGTGCGGGGCAGCCAGTAGGCGACCTCGGGCAAGCTGGCTGCGGTCAGGCTGACGCAGTCGGGCACGAACTGGCGGCGGATGTCGTAATGCGTGCAGCGGCAGGTGTGGCCGTCCAGCAGCCGGCAGGCGATGCGGGTGAAGTCGACCTCGCCCGTATCCTCATACTCGATCTTGTTCAGGCAGCACTTGCCGCAGCCGTCGCAGAGCGCCTCCCACTCGGCGCGGGTCATCTTGGCAAGGGGAACGGTTTCCCAGAAGCGGGGGCGAAGCCTGGACATGGCGCGAAGGTGACGCCGCCGCGCGGAAAAGGGAAGGGGGCGGCGAATTTTCTGCGAAAATTCGGAGCTCAGGCGGTGGCCAGGATCTCGCGGGCGCGGGCGCAGTCGTCCCGCATCTGCGCGATCAGCGCGGGCAGGCCGTCAAAGGTCATCTCGGGGCGCAGGAAGTCGACCAGGGCGACCGACAGGTGCTGGCCGTAAAGGTCGCCCGCAAAGTCGAACAGGAAGGTTTCCAGATTGGGCCGGTTCTGGCCGAACATGGGCCTCACGCCCAGGCTGGCCGCGCCGTGATAGGCGCCGGCCTGCGGCCCGGTCAGCACATCGACCTTGACGGCATAGACGCCCAGGCGCGGCAGGTGCAGCCCGTCGACCCCCATGTTGGCCGTGGGAAAGCCCAGGGTGCGGCCACGCTTGTCGCCGTGCAGGACGGGCCCCTCGATCCGGTGCCAGTGGCCGAGCATGGCGGCGGCCTCGCGCGGGCGGCCCTCGGTCAGCGCGCGGCGGATCGCGGTCGAGGAGAACCGCCCCTCGGGCCCGCCCAGCAGCGGCACGACCTGCACCGCGATGCCGCGCGCGGCACACAGTGCCTGCAGCGCCGCCACATCGCCCGCCCGGTCGCGGCCAAAGACGAAATCTGCGCCCACGCAGACCTGCGTCAGGCCCAGGCCCCGGTGCAGCACCTGATCGACGAAGGCTTCGGGGGCCAGCCCGGCCAGCGCCGCGTCGAAGGGCAGTTCGAACAGCCGCTCCACCCCCAGCCGGGCCAGCCGGTGGGCGCGGGCCTCGGCATTCATCAGCCGGAAGGGGGGCGCGCCGGGC
>JACXUX010000319.1 GCA_014763725.1 Rhodobacterales bacterium | reverse complement strand
ATTATTACGCGCCGCTGGGCCCGCCGCCCCCGCCCGCGGTGGACCCCGCGCCCGCGCGGCTGACGGCGCGCTGTCTGTGCGGCGGGGTGGCCTTTGACCTGCCGGGGCCGGCGGGCGCAATCACCGCCTGCCACTGCACCCAGTGCCGAAGGCTGTCGGGCCACTACTCGGCCAGTTTCGATGCGGACGCGGCGCAGGTCCGCTGGATCTGCCGCGACACGCTGGCGGACCATGCCACACCGGGCGGCGGGCGGCGCGGGTTCTGCGCGCGCTGCGGGTCCAGCCTGTGGTTCCGCGCGGCCGATGGCGCCCTTTCGGTCGAGGCTGGCGCCGTCCTCGGCCCGACCGGCGGGCGGCTGGCCGCGCATATCTTCACCGCCGACCGGGGCGACTATTACGCGATCGACGACGGCCTGCCGCAGGCGCCGGGCTGGTAGCGCCGCGGCCGCCGCGCTATGGGGGCGACATGGCGATCCAAGGCGACTACGCTCCCCCCGGAACCCCGCTCCGCATCCTGCATCAGGATGCGGATCTGGTCGTGGCCGACAAGCCGGCGGGGCTTCTGTCCGTTCCGGGCCGGGGCGAACACAAGGCCGACTGCCTGATCGCCCGGCTGGCCGTGGACTTTCCCAATGTGCGGCTGGTCCACCGGCTGGACCAGGACACCTCGGGCGTGATCGTCTTTGCGCTGAACCATGCCGCCCAGGCCCATCTGGGCCAGCAGTTCGAGACGCGCCGCACCGTCAAGCACTATCACGCCCGGCTGTGGGGGCACCTGACCCCGCGCACCGGCCGGGTGGACCTGCCGCTGATCGTGGACTGGCCGAACCGCCCGCGCCAGCATGTGAACCACGAAACCGGCAAGCCCGCGCAGACCGACTGGCGCGTGATCCGGCATGAGGACGGCGCCCAGGGCCCCACCACCCGCGTCCGGCTGATGCCGCTGACCGGGCGCAGCCACCAGCTGCGCGTGCACATGGCCGAGACGGGGCATCCGATCCTGGGCGATCCGCTCTATGCCCAGGGGCCTGCGCGCGATTTCCCCCGGCTGATGCTGCATGCCGAGGCGCTGACGCTGACCCATCCCGTCACCGGCGCGCAGATGACCTTTCGCGCGCCCGTGCCGTTCTGACGGCACAGCGCGGGCCCGTGCCGTTCTGACGGCGTGGTCCGGGCCCGGGCCGGTCTGACCGCTCAGCCGAAGCGGGCGGACCAGGCGGGCTGGGGGTCGCCCGGGTGCGCCTCGGCTATATAGACGGCGCGGGCGATGGCGCGGGCCAGCACGCAGGCCGCGGCATGGCCCAGGGCAAAGCCGTCGGCCAGCGGATCGGCCAGACCACGCGCCCCGGTCGCCGCGGCAAAGACCAGATCGCCGTCCAGCGGCGTGTGGCTGGGCACCAGGGCGCGGGCCATGCCGTCCTGCGCGGCGGTGGCCAGGCGCAGGCATTCGGCCTGGCTCAGCGCGGCATCGGTCGCCACGATGGCGATGGTCGTGGCCTCGCCTGGCCGCTTCATGGGCGGGGGTTCGTCGGTGGCGGGAAAGACATCGGGCAGGCCCAGGCCGCCGAATTCGCCGCCGATCTCCCACGGGGCGGCCCAGAACTGCGGCCCGTCGCCCACCGTGGCCGATCCCAGCGCATTCACCGCCACCAGCGCCCCCACCGTGATGCCCGACCCCAGCACCGCCGAGGCCGAGCCGAGCCCCCCCTTCCACCGCCCGGTGGTGGCGCCGTAGCCCGCCCCGGCGGTGCCCAGGTCGAAGTCGACCGCCGCCGCCGCCAGCGCCGCGGCGCCCAGGTCGCCATAGGGGTTGCGCGTCCAGCGCTTGTCGCCGCCGTTCAGCAGGTCGAACAGGATCGCGCCGGGCACGATGGGCACCCGCTGGTCGCCCACCGCAAAGCCGCGCCCCATCGCGCGCAGCCCGTCGGCCACCCCGCCGCAGGCATCCAGGCCAAAGGCCGACCCGCCCGACAGCACCAGCGCATCGACCTGCTGCACCAGCCGGTCGGGGGCCAGCAGGTCGGTCTCGCGCGTGCCGGGGGCCCCGCCCATGACGTTGACCGCCGCCGCAAAGGGCGCATCGCCCACCAGCACCGTGCAGCCCGACCGCAGCCGCGCGTCCTGCGCATTGCCCACCCGCAGCCCTGCGACATCGGTGATGGTGTTGCGCGGGCCCGCCCTCACAGGCAGCGCCCGCCGTCGACGGGCAGGATCGCCCCGGTGATCATCGCGGCTTCGTCCGAACACAGGAACAGCGCGGCGGCCCCCATGTCCTGCGGGGTGGAAAACCGCCCCAGCGGGATTGTCGACAGGAATTTCGCGCGCATCTCGGGCGTATCCTCGCCCATGAAGCTGGCCAGCAGCGGCGTCTCGCCCGCCACGGGGGCCAGCGCGTTCACCCGGATGCCCAGCGGCGCCAGCTCCACCGCCATGGTGCGCGTGGCGGTGATCATCCAGCCCTTGGACGCGTTGTACCAGTTCAGCCCCGGGCGCGGGCTGATCCCCGCGGTCGAGGCGACGTTCAGGATGCAGCCCCGGCCGGCCGCCTTCATCATCGGCACCAGATGCCGCGCGGTCAGATAGACCGATTTCGCGTTGACCGCGAAGACGCGGTCGAAATCGGCCTCGGTCACCTGATCCAGCGGCTGGGGCCGGTGGGTGATGCCGGCGTTGTTCACCAGGATGTCGGGGCTGCCCCATTCGGCGCGCACCACGGCCGCGATCTGGGCCACGCTGTCGTCGCGGGCGACGTCGACGGGGCAGGGGATGCCGCCCACCTCATCGGCGATGGCGGCGGCGGCCTCGGGGCGGATGTCGGCCACCATCACGCGCGCGCCCTGTTCCGCGAAGGCCCGCGCGATGCCCGCGCCAAAGCCCGATCCCCCGCCCGTCACGATCGCCGTCCTGCCTGCCAGCCGCATGGTGCCCCCCTGTCCCTTGCGGGGCATGGTGGCACAGGCCGGCCGGCCGCGAAAAGGGTCAGAAGTCGAACAGATCCGACAGGAAGCTTTCGCGCCGCTTGCGCGGATAGCCTTTGCGGTAGCGGTCATCGTCATCGTCGTCGTCGTGATACCGCGGCCGGTCGTCCTGCGGTGCCGCGGTATCACGACGACGACGATGACGATGACCGCTACCG
>JACXUX010000046.1 GCA_014763725.1 Rhodobacterales bacterium | reverse complement strand
CAGCTGGCCCAGTTCGCCGCCGTCCAGCGCAACCACCAGCGGCCCGCCCGCAGCGGGGTTGCGGATCGCCTTCCCGGGCCTGCAGGGCGGGCCGCTGGTGGTTGCGCTGGACGGCGGCGAACTGGGCCAGCTGCGGCTGGAATGCCGGGTCGAGGAGGGGGTTCTGCATCTGCGCCCCGAGTCGGACCTGCCCGCCGCGCGCGACCTGCTGCTGCGTGCAGGCGACCTTCTGGACCGTGAGGCGCGCGCCGCGGGCCTGGCCGGGGCGGTGCTGGACGATGGCAGCGGCCGGGGCGGTTCGCGCCGCCCCGCACCCGGCTGGGCCCCGCCGGCCGGCGAGGGCGCGCCGACCGCATCCGCGTTCCCGGCCCTGCCCGCCGTGATTGTCGTCCATCGGGCTGCGGCGGCTGCCGCGGGCCTTGACCTGCGTCTGTGAGGCCGCAATGACCGTGACTGCCCCCACCTCGTCGCTGACCGCCACGACCGCCAGCTCGGCCAGCGCGGCGGCAAGCTCGATCGCCTCGGACTACGAGACGTTTCTGGTCATGCTGACCACGCAGCTGACCTATCAGGATCCGCTGAACCCCATGGATTCCTCGGAATTCGCGGTGCAGCTGGCCACCTTTTCGGGGGTGGAACAGCAGGCCCAGACGAATGTGCTGCTGGAAAGCGTTCTCGGCCAGCTGAGCATGATGACGATGGCGCAGATGGCCGGTTGGGTGGGAATGGAGGCGCGGTCAGCCGCGCCGGTCGCCTATGACGGGGCGACGCCGGTCGATCTGGCGCTGTCCCCGGCCGAGGGGGCGGACAGCGCCACGCTGGTGGTCACCGATGCGCAGGGCGGGACGATTACGCGCGAACCCGTGCCGGCCGGGGCCACATCGCATATCTGGGGCGGGCTGGGATCCGACGGGCTGCCGCTGCCCGCCGGAACCTACACGCTGACGCTGGAGAATTACGACGGCGAAACCCTGATCTCGACAACCGCGGTCGAAAGCTATGCCCGGATCCTCGAGGTGCAGAGCAGCGAGGCCGGCCTGGTCTTTCGTCTGGCAGGCGGGGGCGAGGTCGGCGTGGCCGAGGTCACGGCGCTGCGCGAGGGGCAGGGCTAGCCCCAGGTCCGGGGTGCCGGCGTCCGGCGCCGCCCCTGCCGGGGCGACACGGCAGGCCGGTTCGCCCCGTCAGAGCTGGGTGCAGATCCAGATGCCTGCCGCCATCAGCCCGGCGCCGGCAGCCATCCAGACCGCGGGCGCGGTGCGGCGGTGGCGCGTGGGCGGGGCGGGGGGCTGGCCCTGGCGGATCAGCGCGGCCTCGACCATGCCCGGCAGGCGCGGGCCAAAGCGCGACAGAATCCGCGCGGTGCGGGCCAGATCGCGTGCCAGCGCGGCGGGGCCCAGGTTGCGGCGGATGTAGCCCTCGACCACGGGCTGGGCGACCTGCCAGATGTTGATGTGCGGATCCAGCCCGCGGGCCACCCCCTCGACCACCACCATGGTGCGCTGCAGCAGGATCAGTTCCGTCCGGGTCTGCATGCCGAAGCGTTCGGTCACCTCGAACAGATAGGCCAGCAGTCGCGCCATGCTGATGCGGCTGGCATCCATGCCGAAGATCGGCTCGCCCACCGCGCGCAGGGCGCGGGCGAATTCGTCGATGTCGCGGTCGGCCGGCACATAGCCCGCCTCGAAATGCACCTCGGCCACGCGGCGGTAGTTGCGCTGCATGAAACCCATCAGGATTTCGGCATAGACGCGGCGGGTATAGTCGTCGATCCGCCCCATGATGCCGAAGTCATAGGCGATGATCGCCCCGTCGGCCGCGACCTTGAGGTTACCCTGGTGCATGTCGCCGTGAAAGAATCCGTCGCGCAGCGCATGGTTCAGGAACAGCTGCAGCACCCGCGCGCCCAGCACGCGCCGGTCGTGGCCGGCGGTGTCGATCGCGGCATTGTCGGCCAGCGACAGGCCCTCGGCCCAGCCCAGAGTCATCACCCGCTTGCCCGACAGGTGCCAGACCGGGCGCGGCACGCGAAAGCCTTCGTCCTGTTCGGTATTCGCGGCGAATTCGCTGGCGGCCGAGCTTTCCAGCCGCAGGTCCAGCTCGCCCATCACCACGCTGTCGAAATGCGCCACCACGTCCATCGGCCGCAGCCGGCGGGTGGCGGGCGCCAGCGCCTCGATCACCGAGGCGGCCAGATAGAAGGCGTCGATGTCGCGGCGGAAGGCGCGTTCGATGCCCGGGCGCAGCACCTTGACCGCGACCTCTTCGCCGCTGTCGGCCAGCCGCGCGCGATGGACCTGGGCGATGGACGCCGCCGCGACGGGTTCCGAGAAGTCGGAAAACACGTTGTCGGTGTCCACCCCCAGCTCCTCGCGGATGGCGGCGCGGGCCTCATGCGTGGAAAAGGGCGGCAGCTTGTCCTGCAGGTATTTCAGCTGCAGGGCCATTTCATCGCCCACGATGTCGGGGCGGGTCGACAGGATCTGGCCGAACTTGATGTAGGCCGGCCCCAGCGCGGTCAGCGCCCGGGTGGCGGGCGGCAAGGCGGGGTCGCCGCGTTCGCCCAGCCAGGCAAACGGCCAGCCCAGCACGCGCGCCAGCACCCGCAGCCGCGGCGGTGCGCCGAAGGACTCCATCACCACGCCGATGGCGCCCGTGCGTTCCAGCGTGGCCAGCGTGCGGACCAGCCGCACGATGTTGTGCGGTCCGCGCATCAGATCTTCCAGCCCGAGTGCAGCGCCGCGATGCCGAAGGACAGGTTGCGATAGCTGACCAGGTCAAAGCCCGCGCGGCGGATCATGCCGGCAAAGGTCTCCTGATCGGGGAACTTGCGGATCGATTCGACCAGATACTGATAGCTGTCGCGATCACCCGTGACCGCCTGGCCCAACGCCGGAATCACGTTGAAGCTGTAGCGGTCGTAAAGCCACTGCAGCCCGGCATTGGGCAGCTGGCTGAATTCCAGCACCATCAGCCGGCTGCCGGGACGCAGCACGCGGAACGCCTCGGCCAGGGCTTCCTCGACCCGGGTGACGTTCCGGATGCCGAAGCTGATGGTGTAGACATCAAAGCTGGCATCGGGGAAGGGCAGCGCCATCGCATCGCCGACGACCCAGGTCAGGCGGTCGGCCAGCGCCTCGGCCTCGGCCCGGGTGCGGCCCTCTTCCAGCATCGAGGCGGTCATGTCCAGCACCACCGCCTCGGCCCCCGGGGCGCGGCGCAGGAAGCGGAAGGCGATGTCGCCCGTGCCGCCCGCCACGTCCAGCAGCCGCTGGCCCGACCGCGGGGCCAGCCAGTCCATCATCGCATCCTTCCAGATGCGGTGGACCCCGGCCGACATCAGGTCGTTCATCAGGTCATAGCGGCTGGCCACGCGGGTAAAGACGCCGTGCACCATGCCGGCCTTGTCCGCCTCGGGCACGGTCTGAAAGCCGAAATGGGTGGTGCGGCCCGTCGCGTCGGTGGCCGGGTCGGTCATCGGGTCGGTCATCGGGTCGGTCATCGGGTCGGTCATCGGGGGCTTGCCTCCTGCGGCGTCCGACCTCCTTATAGGTCGCCCGGGGGCCGCCGCAATGCGACAGGCTCTGCGTTGCGCGAAAGGTCCGCCATGCCCGAACTGCCCGAGGTGGAAACCGTCCGCCGTGGCCTGGCCCCCGTGGTCGAGGGGCGGCAGATCCTGCGCGCGCAGGTCAACCGGCCCGACCTGCGCTGGCCGCTGCCCGACCGGATGGCCGACCGGCTGACCGGGGCGCAGGTGCTGCGGCTGGGGCGGCGGTCGAAATACCTGCTGGCCGACCTCTCGACGGGCGAGACGCTGCTGATCCACCTGGGCATGTCGGGGCGGATGCTGGTGTCGGGGGGCACGCTGGGGGTCTTTGTCCACGACCACCCGCCCACGCAGAAGCATGACCATGTCGTGCTGGACTTCGACAGCGGCGCGCGCGTCACCTTCAACGATGCCCGCCGGTTCGGCGCGATGGACCTGATGCCCACGGCCGCGGCGGGGGCGCATCCGCTGCTGGCCGCGCTGGGCCCCGAACCGCTGGGCAACGACTTTCACGAAGAGGGGCTGGTGGCGCGGCTGGCCGGGCGGCGCACGCCGATCAAGGCCGCGCTGCTGGATCAGCATGTCGTGGCGGGCCTGGGCAACATCTATGTGGCCGAGGTGCTGCACCGCACCGGCATCGACCCCCGCCGCCGCTGTGACCGGATCGCGGCGCGGCGGATCGCCGCGCTGGTGCCCGCGATCCGCGAGGTTCTGGCCGAGGCGATCGAGGCCGGCGGATCCTCGCTGCGCGACTATCGCCAGGCCGATGGCGAGCTGGGCTATTTCCAGCATGCCTTCCGCGTCTACGGGCGCGAGGGCCAGCCCTGCACCGCGCCCGGATGCCCGGGGATCGTGCAGCGCACGGTGCAGTCGGGGCGGTCCACCTTCTGGTGCCCGCAGTGCCAGCGATGACCGCTTGATCCCTGCGGCGGGCCTGCTAGGACTCTGCCCGCGAGCAGGAGGATGCCCATGGCCTACGAGACGCTGATCGTCGAGATCGAGGATTACGTGGCGCTGATCCGGCTGAACCGGCCCGAGGCGCTGAACGCGCTGAACTCGAAGCTGCTGGCCGAACTGTGCCAGGCGCTGGCCGCTGCGGATGCCAACGACAAGGTGCGCTGCATCGTGCTGACCGGGTCGGAAAAGGCCTTTGCCGCCGGCGCCGACATCAAGGAGATGGCGGAAAAGAACTTCGTCGACGTCTACACCCAGGACATGTTCGCCCGCGAAAGCGAGGCGATCCTGGCCATCCGCAAGCCGATCATCGCCGCGGTGTCGGGCTATGCGCTGGGCGGCGGGTGCGAGCTGGCGATGATGTGCGATTTCATCATCGCGGCCGATACGGCAAAGTTCGGCCAGCCCGAGATCAACCTGGGCGTCATGGCCGGCATGGGGGGGTCGCAGCGGCTGACGCGGGCGGTGGGCAAGGCCAAGTCGATGGACATGAACCTGACCGGCCGCTTCATGGACGCGGCCGAGGCCGAGCGCGCGGGCCTGGTCAGCCGCGTGGTGCCGGCCAAGAACCTGATCGAAGAGGCGATGAAGGCCGCCCAGAAGATCGCCGAGAAGTCGCAGATCACGGTTCTGGCGGTCAAGGAATCGGTCAACCGCAGCTTCGAGACCACGCTGCGCGAGGGCCTGTTGTTCGAGCGTCGGCTGTTTCACGCCCTGTTCGCCACCGAGGACCAGACCGAGGGCATGGCCGCCTTTGTCGAAAAGCGCCAGCCCCAGTTCCGCGACCGCTAGGTCCCGCGCCCCCCTTTCCTTTGCCGGGGCGATGGTGTAGGCAACCCGCCACATGCGCGTGGGCCCGCTTAGGCACGTTTCGAACCGGGCATCCCGTCCGGCCTTCGGGGCTTTGCGCGACCAGACGCAACAGACCCGGAAGACAGGAACCCATGGCCAATACGCCCCAGTCCAAGAAGCGCGCCCGCCAGACGATCGCGCGCACTGCCGTCAACAAGGCGCGCCGGTCGCGCATGCGCACCTTCCTGCGCAAGGTGGAAGAGGCGATCGCCTCGGGCAATGCCGAAGCCGCGGTCACCGCGCTGCGCAATGCCCAGCCCGAACTGGCGCGCAGCGTGACCAAGGGTGTGGTGCACAAGAACACGGCTGCGCGAAAAATGTCGCGCCTGGCCGCCCGGGTCAAGGCGCTGTCGGTGCCGCCCGCCGCGCCCCAGGCCTGACAACTCCCTGAAATTTCGTGCGAAAAGGCGCGCCCTTGCGGCGCGCCTTTTGGCGTTTGGCGCCCCCCGGGGGGCGGCGTTGCGCGCGGGGCACGGGGCGGACGGGATTCGCCGGCCCCGGACACGAGTCAACAGCGAAGTTCGGTTGCAGCGGGTTTGGCGCCCTTGGTAGCTTGGCCGGGCGATTCACATCGCCTTGGGGGACAGACCGGGGCAGACTAGGCTTAGGGCGCCAGCTGCGGCGCCACCGCCCTTTGGGCGGGGGTATGGTTTTGCCTGTCAGAGGCAGCGCGACCGGGTGGGGTCGGTGCCGTGCTGCAAGCCATTCGTCGGGCCGGACCGTCGTGGTCCTGCCCTTGGTGGTTCTGTTCCTTGCCAGACCGATTCGGGCCAGGCCCGGGTCGTGGGGGCCGCCTCGGGGGGCGGTTGCCGTGCTGGCAGCCCGGGGGATGCAGAACGCCGGGCAATGAAAGACACGGGCAAGCGAATGACCGATGACAGCTGGGGTGTGGCGCGGGACGAGTTGTGCAAGCGTTTGGGCAGACACAGCTACGCCTCGTGGATCGAGCCGCTGCAGCTGACCGGGCTGGAGGAGCGGGTCGCCCGCTTCAACGTGCCGACGAATTTCATCGGCGACTGGGTGGCGCGGAACTATGCCGAGCACATCCTGCGCGAACTGCGCGCGCAGGGCGTGGCGGTGGACCGGCTGGAATTCAGCGTGGCGGCCCAGGGCGGGCTGCCCGCGGGTCGGCCGCGCGATGGCGCCGCACCGGCCCCTGCCGCGGCAGGGACGGGACCCTCGGCGGCCCCTGTGGCCGAGGGCGAGCTGCCCGGCGCACCGCTGGACCAGCGCTTTACCTTTGACAGTTTCGTGGTGGGCAAGCCGAACGAGCTGGCCCATGCCGCCGCCCGCCGTGTGGCCGAGGGCGGGCCCGTCACCTTCAACCCGCTGTTCCTGTATGGCGGGGTGGGGCTGGGCAAGACGCATCTGATGCATGCCATCGCCCATGACCTGCAGGCGCGCCGCCCCGACCTGCGGGTGCTGTACCTGTCGGCCGAACAGTTCATGTATCGCTTTGTCCAGGCGCTGCGCGAACGCCAGATCATGGACTTCAAGGGTCTGTTCCGGTCGGTCGACGTGCTGATGGTCGATGACGTGCAGTTCATCGCCGGCAAGGACAGCACGCAAGAGGAATTCTTTCATACCTTCAACGCGCTGGTCGACCAGAACAAGCAGATCGTGATTTCCGCCGACCGCGCGCCGGGCGAGATCAAGGATCTCGAGGACCGCATCAAGAGCCGCCTGCAATGCGGGCTGGTCGTCGACCTGCATCCCACGGACTACGAACTGCGGCTGGGCATCCTGCAGCAGAAGGTCGAGGTCTATCGCCAGCAATACCGCGGGCTGACGCTGGCGCCCGGGGTGCTGGAATTCCTGGCCCATCGCATCGCCACCAATGTGCGCGTGCTGGAGGGGGCGCTGACGCGGCTGTTCGCCTTTGCCTCGCTGGTGGGGCGCGAGATTACGCTGGATCTGGCGCAGGACTGTCTGGCCGACATCCTGCGCGCGTCCGACCGCAAGGTGACGATCGAGGAAATCCAGCGCAAGGTGGCCGAACACTACAACGTGCGGCTGTCCGACCTGATCGGGCCGAAACGGGTGCGCACCATCGCGCGGCCGCGGCAGATCGCCATGTATCTGGCCAAGCAGATGACGCTGCGCAGCCTGCCGGAAATCGGCCGCCGCTTTGGCGGGCGCGATCACACGACGATCCTGTATGGCGTCAAGAAGATCGAGGAGCTGATCTCCACCGACAGCCAGCTGGCCGACGACCTGCAGCTTCTGCGCCGCATGCTCGAGGCCTGAGGCGCGGCCGACGCCGCGCCCTCTTGTCATGGGTGGGAATCTGCGTAGCTTCGGCCTCCCCGGCGGGATGCGGATCGGGGGCTGCAACAGGGGGGCGCCATGAGGCTGAGCATCGAACGCGGAACGCTGCTGAAGGCGGTGGGCCAGGCACAGTCGGTCGTCGAGCGGCGCAACACGATTCCCATTCTGGCCAATGTGCTGATCGAGGCCGAGGCCGGGCAGGTCAACTTCCGCGCCACCGATCTGGACATCGAGGTGGTCGACCGCGCCCCGGCGATGGTGGAACGCCCGGGGGCCACGACCGTCTCGGCCGTGATGCTGCATGAAATCGTGCGCAAGCTGCCCGACGGGGCGCTGGTCAGCCTGGCCGACGACCCGGCCACGGGCCGGCTGACGGTGACGGCGGGGCGGTCGACCTTTGCGCTGGCGACCCTGCCGCGCGAGGATTTCCCGATCATGGCCAGTTCGGAATACAGCTGCAACTTCGCCGCGCCCGCGCCGCTGCTGCGCCGGCTGTTCGACAAGGCGAAGTTCGCGATCTCGACCGAGGAGACGCGCTATTACCTGAACGGCGTCTACATGCATGTGGCGCAGGGCGAGGGCGGTCCGGTGCTGCGCTGCGTGGCCACCGACGGCCACCGGCTGGCGCGCATCGACGCGCCGTTGCCCGAGGGCGCGGCGGGCATGCCCGGCGTGATCGTGCCGCGCAAGACGGTGGGTGAGCTGCGCAAACTGCTGGACGATGACGAGGCGACGATCGCCGTGTCGGTCAGCGAGACCAAGGTGCGCTTTGCCACGCCGGCGATCACGCTGACGTCCAAGGTGATCGACGGCACCTTCCCCGACTATTCGCGGGTGATCCCCTTGGGCAATACCCGCCGGCTGGAGGTCGACGCGACCGAATTCGCCAAGGCGGTGGACCGGGTGGCCACCGTGTCCTCGGAACGGTCGCGCGCGGTCAAGCTGAGCCTGGACGAGGACCGGCTGGTGCTGTCGGTCACCGCGCCCGATTCCGGCACCGCCGAGGAGGAACTGGCCGTGGCCTATGGCGACGACCGGCTGGAGATCGGCTTCAATGCCAAGTATTTGCTGGAGATCGCGGGCCAGGTGGACCGCGAGAACGCGGTGTTCCTGTTCAACGGGCCGGGCGATCCCACGCTGATGCGCGAGGGTGGTGATACCAGCGCGGTCTATGTCGTGATGCCGATGCGCGTGTGACGCGGCCGGGACCGGGGGCCAGCCCCCGGACCCCCGGGGTATTTGGGTCAAGAGGAAGGGGCAGGGCGTGCGGGGATTTGCGATCGGCGCCCTGACGGTTTCGCATTTCCGCAGTCACCGGGCGCTGCGGCTGGTGCTGGATGGCCGGCCGGTGGCGATCACGGGGCCCAACGGGGCGGGCAAGACCAACCTGCTGGAGGCGGTGTCGCTGCTGTCGCCCGGGCGGGGGCTGCGGCGGGCGGAACCGGGCGATCTGGCGCGGCGGCCCGAGGCGATCGGCTGGAAGGTCCGGGCCGGGGTGCGCACACCAGACGGGCTGCACGAGGTGGAGACCTGGGCCGACCCCGGTGCCGCGCGCGAGGTGCGCGTCGACGGCAAGGTCGCGACCCAGGCGGCGCTGGGGCGGCTGCTGCGGGTGCTGTGGCTGGTGCCGACGATGGACCGGCTGTGGACGGATGCGGCCGAGGCGCGGCGTCGGTTCCTGGACCGGATCGCGCTGTCGTTCTTTCCCGACCATGCCGAGGCGGCGCTGGCCTATGACAAGGCGATGCGCGACCGCAACCGGCTGCTGAAGGACGCGGTGCGCGATCCGGCCTGGTATGCCGCGCTGGAGGCGCGGATGGCCGAGGCGGCGGCCGTGCTGCGGGCGAACCGGGCGGCCGCGGTGGGGCGGCTGGCCGCGGCGCAGGCGGGGGCCGCCACGGCCTTTCCGCGGGCCGAGCTGCAGATCGACGAAGGCGAGGGGGCGGCCGGGGACTTGGCCGCGACCTGGGCGCGGGACCGGGCGCGCGACATGGCGGCGGGGCGGACGCTGGCGGGGCCGCACCGGGCCGATCTGGGCGCGGTCTATGCCGACAAGGGCATGGCGGCCGCGCTGTGTTCGACCGGCGAGCAGAAGGCGCTGCTGGTCAGCCTGGTGCTGGCCAATGCCCGGGCGCTGGCCGCCGATCTGGGGGCGGCGCCGGTGCTGCTGCTGGACGAGGTGGCCGCGCATCTGGATGCCGGGCGCCGCGCGGCGCTGTATGACGAGATCTGCGCGCTGGGGGCGCAGGCGATCATGACCGGGACCGAGGCGCATCTGTTTGACTCTCTGGGCGGCCGCGGCCAAACCTTTGCGGTCGTCGACGAGGGCGGACTTTCGGTGGTGGAAGAGACGGCACGACCCCGCAGCGTGTCAGCGTGATCACCCTGGGTGTGCGGATCTGGCCGCGTCGCGGGCTTTCTATGCCCGGCTGGGTTGGCGGGAACATGGGCAAAGCCAGCCGGGCGTGGCCTTTTTCCAGCTGCAGGGGGCTGTCATGGCGCTGTTCGGCCGGGGCGACCTGGCCGCGGACCAGGGGCGGCCGGGGGCGGCGCTGGGCACCGGGGCCGTCACGCTGGCGCAGAATTTCGCGACCCGGGCCGAGGTCGATGCCGCCTTTGCCGCGGCGCTGGCCGCCGGCGGCCGGACGCTGAAGGTGCCGGAACAGGTGTTATGGGGCGGATATTCGGGCTATTGGGCGGACCCCGACGGCCATGTTTGGGAGGTGGCGATGAACCCCCTTTGGCCGCTGGGCCCCGATGGCAGCCTCACGCTGCCCGCCGCGCCATGACGATCACGCTGTCGGGATATCTGCTGTATGCCGGGGCGCTGGTGATCCTGTTCCTGACGCTGGGGCCGGTCTGGGTGGCGCTGCTGGCGCGCGGGCTGTCGGGTGGGTTCGCCGCGGCCTGGCCGCTGGCCGTGGGCGTGGCGCTGGGCGACATGGTCTGGCCGCTGAGCGCGATCTTTGTCCTGTCCTGGGTCGCGGGCAGCTTTGCCGGGGTGATGGAGGCACTGCGCTGGGTGGCGGTGGCGATCTTCCTGTGGATGGGCTGGGCGCTGATCCGGTCGGCCGGCCGGCCCATCGCCGCCGACAGCCGGCTGACGCGGCCCGGCGGATGGGCGGGCTTTGCCGCCGGGGTGGCGGCGATCCTCGGCAACCCCAAGGCGATCCTGTTCTACATGGGGGTTCTGCCCGGCTTCTTTGACCTGAGCCGGGTGACCGGGCCCGATGTGGCGGCGATCGTCGGCATCTCGGTCGCCATTCCCATGACCGGCAACCTGATCTTTGCCGCGCTGATCGGGCGGGCGCGGGCGGTGCTGTCCTCGCCCGCGGCGCTGGCGCGGCTGAACCGGGTGGCGGGGGGCATGCTGATCGCGGTGGGCCTGATTCTGCCCTTTGCCTGAGGGCGCGGCCAAATCCTGTGTCGAACCCGTGACATTCCCCGCGGCGGTGGGTATAACCTGCACGCAACCGCAAGGGACTTCCTGACATGGCCGACGCCGCCCGCAAACCCGACGCCTATGGCGCCGAATCCATCAAGGTTCTCAAGGGCCTGGAGGCGGTGCGCAAGCGGCCGGGGATGTATATCGGCGATACCGACGACGGCAGCGGCCTGCACCACATGGTCTATGAGGTCGTCGACAACGGCATCGATGAGGCGCTGGCCGGCCATGCGACCGAGGTGATCGTCACGATCCACGCCGATGACAGCGTGTCGGTCTGCGACAATGGCCGCGGGATTCCGGTCGACATCCACCCCGGGGAAGGCATCAGCGCGGCCGAGGTCATCATGACCCAGCTGCACGCCGGCGGCAAATTCGACAACACGGCCGAGGGCGGGAATGCCTACAAGGTCTCGGGCGGGTTGCACGGGGTGGGGGTGTCGGTCGTCAACGCGCTGTCGGACTGGCTGGAGCTGACCGTCTGGCGCAACGACACCGAATATCGGGCCCGGTTCGAGGATGGCGAGTGCGTGGTGCATGTGTACCCGGTGGGTTCCGCCCCGGGCCGCCGCGGAACCCAGGTGCGGTTTCTGGCCAGCGCCCGGACCAACCGGCCGGACGGGACCTTTTCCAATCTCGACTACAGCTACAAGGTGCTGGAAACCCGGCTGCGGGAACTGGCCTTCCTGAACAGCGGCGTGCGCATCGTGCTGGCCGACGAACGCCATGCCGAACCGCAGCGGACCGAGCTGTTCTACGAAGGCGGCGTGCGCGAATTCGTCAAATACCTGGACCGGTCGAAACAGGCGCTGATGCCCGACCCGATCTACATGACGGGCGAGCGCGGCGGCATCGGGGTCGAGGTCGCGATGTGGTGGAACGACAGCTATCACGAGACGGTGCTGCCCTTTACCAACAACATCCCCCAGCGCGACGGGGGCACGCATTTGGCCGGCTTCCGCGGGGCGCTGACGCGCTGCATCACGGCCTATGCGCAATCCTCGGGCATCGCCAAGCGGGAAAAGGTCGACTTTACCGGCGACGATGCGCGCGAGGGGCTGACCTGCGTGCTGTCGGTCAAGGTGCCCGACCCCAAGTTTTCCAGCCAGACCAAGGACAAGCTGGTGTCGTCCGAGGTGCGCCCCGCGGTCGAGACGCTGGTGAACGAAAAGCTGGCCGAATGGTTCGAGGAAAACCCCGGCCCGGCCAAGGTGATCGTGGGCAAGATCGTCGAGGCGGCGCTGGCGCGCGAGGCGGCGCGCAAGGCGCGCGAACTGACGCGGCGCAAGTCGGCGCTGGATGTGGCCAGCCTGCCCGGCAAGCTGGCCGATTGCCAGGAACGCGATCCGGCCAAGTCGGAACTGTTCCTGGTCGAGGGCGACTCGGCCGGCGGGTCGGCCAAGCAGGGCCGCAGCCGCGCCAACCAGGCCGTGCTGCCCCTGCGCGGCAAGATCCTGAACGTCGAACGCGCGCGGTTCGACCGCATGTTGTCCAGCCAGGAGATCGGCACCCTGATCACCGCGCTGGGCACCGGGATCGGGCGCGACGAATTCGACATCTCGAAACTGCGCTATCACAAGGTCGTCATCATGACCGACGCCGATGTGGACGGCGCGCATATCCGCACGCTGCTGCTGACGTTCTTCTTCCGCCAGATGCCGGAGCTGATCGAGGGGGGCTACCTCTATATCGCGCAGCCGCCGCTCTACAAGGTGGCGCGCGGCAAGTCCGAGGTCTACCTGAAAGACCAGGCCGCGCTGGAGGATTACCTGATCCAGCAGGGGATCGACGGCGCCATGTTGCGGCTGGGCACGGGCGAGACGATCGCCGGTGCCGACCTGGCCCGCGTGGTCGAAGAGGCGCGGGTGATCCGCCGTATCCTGGGGCTGTTCCCCACGACCTATCCCGCGCATATCCTGGAACAGGCGGCGATTGCCGGCGCGCTGGTGCCGGGGCGGGTGGATGCCGATGCCCAGGGCGTGGCCGACCGCGTGGCACGGCGGCTGGACCTGATCGCGGTGGAATACGAACGCGGCTGGACCGGCCGGCCCACCCAGGACCACGGGCTGCGGCTGTGGCGCCGGGTGCGCGGGGTCGAGGAGGTGCGCGTGCTGGACGGCGCCGTTCTGCGGTCGGGCGAGGCGCGCCGTCTGGCCAGCCACACCGCGCATCTGGAGGAAACCTACGGCCTGCCCGCCCGGCTGATCCGCAAGGAACGCGACCAGCCGATCCACGGGCCGGCCGACGACATCTTTACCAAGCTGATGGGCGACGTGGTTGAGCCCCGGCGCGAATTCATCCAGCAGAATGCGCTGAGCGTGGCGAACCTGGACTTCTAGGGCTGCATTTCCTGGCCCGTGCGGCCGTGCCGGCCCCGGCTGGCGCGGCGCCCGGGCAGGCGGAAAGTGAAACGATTTCGAGCCCTTGCGGCCCCGTTTCAGTTTCCCGCGAGGGGAGCTGCCGTGTATGGAAACCCTGTCGCGCCGGTGGTGAGCGGGGAGGGATTCGAACCCTCGACCCCATGATTAAAAGTCACGTGCTCTAACCAACTGAGCTACCCGCCCTCACCGGCCGGGCGGGGCGGTGCCCCGCACGACAGGCCCGCTTCCTAGAAACTTCGGCCGGGGGGGTCAAGGGCCTATCGGCAGAAAATCGGCGGCCTCTGGCAAAATCCGCGGCGCGGGTGTAGGGTCCCGCCATGGCCGCCGGACAGACCCTTGGGCGCCTGGCCTTCGTCAAGATGCACGGGCTGGGCAACGATTTCGTCGTGATCGACTCGCGCGGGCGCGGGGCGGTGACGACGCCTGCGCTGGCGCGGACGTTGGGCGACCGGCACCGCGGCGTGGGCTTTGACCAGCTGTCCGAGGTCCGGTCGGACGACGTGGCCGACATCGCGCTGGATTTCTGGAATGCCGACGGCACGCGGGCGGGGGCCTGCGGAAATGCGACGCGCTGCGTGGCCGATCTGGTGATGGCCGATCTGGGCCGCGACCGGCTGACCATTCGCACCGCGCGGGGCGATCTGGTGGCGGTGCGGGCGGCGGACGGGCTGGTCAGCGTGAACATGGGCCCGCCGCAGCTGGACTGGGATCAGGTTCCGCTGGCCCGGCCGGTCGACACGCTGCACCTGCCCCTGCCGGGCGATCCGGTGGCGGTGGGCATGGGCAACCCGCATGCGGTGTTCTTCGTGGCCGATGCGGGCGCGCTGGACCCGGCCGCGCACGGCCCCGCAGTGGAACGCGATCCGCTGTTCCCCGAACGCACGAATGTCGAATTCGCCAGCCTGACCGGCCCCGACCGGCTGCGCATGCGGGTGTGGGAACGCGGAACCGGCATCACGCTGGCCTGCGGATCGGGGGCCTGCGCCACGGCCGTGGCCGCGCATCTGCGTGGCCTGACCGGGCGGCGGGTGCAGCTGGACCTGGACGGCGGCACGCTGTGGATCGACTGGCGCGACGATGGCGTCTGGATGACCGGCCCCACCGCGCGGGTCTTTGACGGGCTGCTGGACCCTGCAGTGGTCGGGACATGACCGCGCCGCCCGTGTTCGAAACGCTCGGCTGCCGGCTGAACGCCTATGAGACCGAGGCGATGCGCGAACTGGCCGCCCAGGCCGGGCTGGACAATGCGGTCATCGTCAACACCTGCGCCGTGACGGCCGAGGCGGTGCGCAAGGCCCGCCAGGACATCCGCCGCCTGCACCGCGAACACCCGGGCGCGCAGATCATCGTGACCGGCTGCGCCGCCCAGACCGAGCCGCAGACCTTTGCCGAAATGCCCGAGGTGACGCGCGTCATCGGCAATGCCGAAAAGATGCGTCCCGAAACCTGGGCCAGCCTGCGCGCGCCCGACCTGATCGGCCAGACCGAGAAGATCCGCGTCGACGACATCATGTCGGTGCGCGAAACCGCGGGGCATCTGATCGACGGCTTTGGCCGGCATCGCGCCTATGTCCAGGTGCAGAACGGCTGCGACCATCGCTGCACCTTCTGCATCATCCCCTTTGGCCGGGGCAATTCGCGGTCGGTACCCGCGGGGGTGGTGGTCGACCAGATCCGCCGGCTGGTCGATCGCGGTTTCCGCGAGGTGGTGCTGACCGGCGTGGACCTGACCAGCTGGGGCGCCGACCTGCCCGCCCGGCCGCGGCTGGGCGATCTGGTGCTGCGCATCCTGCGGCTGGTGCCCGACCTGCCGCGCCTGCGCATCAGCAGCATCGACAGTATCGAGGCCGACGAGGCCCTGATGCAGGCCATCGCCACCGAGCCGCGGCTGATGCCGCATCTGCATCTGAGCCTGCAGCACGGCGACGACCTGATCCTGAAGCGGATGAAGCGCCGCCACCTGCGCGAAGATGCCATCGCCTTCTGCGAAGAGGCGCGGCGGCTGCGGCCCGACATCGTCCTGGGCGCCGATCTGATCGCGGGCTTCCCGACCGAGACCGAAGCGATGTTCGACAATTCGGTCCGGCTGGTCGCGGAGTGCGGGCTGACCTTCCTGCATGTGTTTCCCTACAGCCCGCGGCCCGGCACGCCCGCGGCGCGGATGCCCCAGGTGCGGGGCCCGGTGATCCGCGACCGCGCCGCCCGGCTGCGCGCGGCGGGCGAGGTGGCCCTGCACCGCCATCTGGCCGCCCAGCAGGGCCAGCGCCACCGCGTCCTGACCGAGGGGCCCCGCATGGGCCGGACGGAACAGTTCACCGAGGTCGTCTTCGACACCGGTCAGCCCGAGGGACAGATCCTGTCCGTCGTGATCGCCGGGACCGAGGGCGACCGGCTGCGCGCCGCCTGAGCGGCCCGGCAACGGGCTGACCTGAATCAAGGTGAGAGGCGACGAATCGGCGCAGCCTTCCTCTGCGACGTGTAACCCACAGCAGGAGACGATGACGAAATCTCTCGTGCTGTCTGCGGTTCTGGCCATTCTGGCCATCGGTGGTTCGGTTCAGGCGCAGCAGATCGATGTCGGCGCCCAGTTGTATCAGGACTATTGTGCGGCCTGCCACGGGGCCAGCGGCAAGGGCGATGGCGACATGGCGAATGTGATCACCATTCCCTCGCCCGATCTGACGCTGCTGGCCAGGAACAACGGCGGCGCCTTCCCGATGCTGCAGGTGGTGCATATCATCGACGGGCGCACCGGGGTGCGGGCGCATGGCGGCGCGATGCCGGTGTTCGGCCGGGTCTTCGCGCATGATCCGACGCCGGGACAGAGCGACTGGTCCTCGCTGATCGAGGCGCGGGGCAAGGTGCTGTCGCTGGCCACCTATCTGGACTCGATCCAGGCGAAGTGACCCCCCGCTGCCGCGGCGGGTGCCCCGTCGCTGCGGTTCAGGCAGCGCGGATCGTGTCGCCGGGCTGCAGGGTGGGCGTCAGTTCGATCAGGGTGCCGGCGCCCCCCTCTTTCCCTGCCACGATGGCTGCGGCGCGGCGGCCGATCTGCAGCCGGCAGGCGTCCATCGTGGCCAGCCGCCGGGGCAGGCCGTCCAGCAGATCGACCCCGTTGAACCCGGCCAGGCCCAGCCGGTCGGGCACGGCGATGCCCTGTTCCAGGCACCAGAGCAGCCCGCCCGCGCCGATCATGTCGTTCGAATAATACAGGAAATCCAGATCGGGCGACCGGCGCAGGACGGTTTCCGTCATCTCGCGCCCCTTGGCCAAGGCGGATCCGCCAGAATAGAACTCGCGGTCGGCCAGATCCAGGCCCGCGTCGGCCAGAACCTCTTCCATCCCCATCAGGCGTTTGCGGGCGCGGTGATCCTCGGGCATCTTGGTTCCCAGAAAGCCGATGCGGCGATAGCCAGCCGCCAGGATTGCCTGTGCCATCTGCTGGCCGGCCCGGCGGTGGGAAATGCCCACGCAGCTGTCGACCGGGTCGCCGTCGACATCCATGATCTCGACAATCGGGATGCCGGCATTCTGCAGCATCGCGCGCGCCGCGGGCGAATGTTCCAGCCCCGCCAGGATCAGGCCCGAGGGCCGCCAGGACAGCATTTCGTAGATCACCGCCTCTTCCCGGTCGGGGGCGTAGTTGGTGACGCCGACCACGGGTTGCAGCCCGGTGTCTTCCAGCACCTCGGAAATGCCCGACATCACCTCGGGGAAGACCATGTTCTTGAGCGAGGGGATGATCACGCCCACCAGGTTCACGCGCTGGCTGGCCAGGGCGCCGGCGATGCGGTTGGGCACATAGCCTAGGCTGCGCGCCGCGCGCAGCACCCGTTCGCGGGTGGTGTCCGACACGTCGCCGCGGTTGCGCAGCACGCGGCTGACGGTCATCTCGCTGACGCCCGAGGCCTCGGACACGTCGCGCAGGGTCAGCGCCTTGCGATGGTCGATCAGGACACCTTTCGTCACGGGGCAGGCCTTGTGCAACCGGGCAATCGTCATAGTGTTAGCGCCAAAAGAGCGGCTTGTCCAAGGTGCAGCCGGGGCTTATGTTTGCGCTAACAGGGATCGCGCCGCGGGCGCATCCGGTTCCGGCGCGTCGGGCCAGCTCTCGGGCCGCGCGCGGAAGCCAGGGGGGAGCGGTGGGCCAAGAACGCTCCCCCCGCAACCCTGGCCGGGATACGGGATCACCGCGCTTGCGCCGCGGGGCTTTTGCCGCCAAAAGGGCGCGGGGCCCCCGTAGCTCAGGGGATAGAGCGGCCGCCTCCTAAGCGGCAGGTCACAGGTTCGAATCCTGTCGGGGGCACCATCCTGCGCCCGGTGCGGGCCCAGGCGCGTCATGGATCGCGGCCGGCGTGCCGTCTGCGGCGGTGGCTGACAGGAAGGCCTGCAGATGTGCAAGGGCCGCCGTCCGGCCCTCGGGCAGGCCCATGGCCTGACGGATCTGCATGAAGGGCGGGGTCAGGACACGCGCACCGGGCCGTGCCGCTGCCAGCGCCTGCATGGCCTGGCCGATGCCCGCCAGCCCGTCGACCGCACCCGCATCCAGTGCCGCGACGGCCGCCGTCAGCCCCGCAAACAGCACCAGCTGCGCCGCGCCCGGCGCGCGCGACAGATGCAGGGCGTAGGCGCTGCCCTCGACGGCGCCGATGCGCAGGCTCAGCCGCAGCACATCCCCCGCGTCCTGCGCGGCCGAGCCGGGCGGGACCAGACAGCGCCCCTCGATCCCGACATAGGGGCGGGTAAAGGCGATGGTCTGCGCCCGCTGGGGATCGACGGCCAGAAAGCACAGGTCCCAGGCGTCGCGGTCGGCCGCCGCCGACACATCCGCCGCCCGGTCAAAGGCCAGGAACACGGGCGCCACCCCCAGCCGCGCGGCCAGCGCACGGGCCAGATCGACGCTGATCCCCGTGGGCGCCCCGGCCGCATCGCGCCCGGCCAGGATCGGGTTGCCGTGGTTGATCGCCACGCGCAGCACACCGCCGGGGGCGTAGTCCGTCAGCCGGACGGGGGCAGCGGGGCGGTCAATGGCCACCGCCCGGGGCCGACCAGTCGGGTTTGCGCTTGTCCAGAAAGGCGCTGATGCCTTCCTGCGTGTCACGCCACAGCATGTTTTCCACCATCACGGCGGCGGTATGGTCATAGGCGGCGGCCAGCGGCAGGCCCATCTGGTCGTAGAAGGCGCGCTTGCCGATCCGGACCGCGGCGCCCAGTTTCGCCGTCAGAGTGCGGGCCAGTTTGCGGGTTTCGTCCTCCAGCGCATCGTGCGGGACGACGCGGTTGATCAGGCCGATCTCGCGCGCGCGGGTGGCATCGACGAATTCGCCGGTGGTCAGCATCTCGAACGCCATCTTGGGCGGGACCGCCCGCGTCAGCGCCACCATTGGGGTGGAGCAGAACAGGCCGATGTTCACCCCGTTCACGCCGAATCGCGTGCCCTCGGCCGCCACGGCCATGTCGCAGCTGGCCACCAGCTGGCAGCCCGCCGCGGTGGCGATGCCGTGCACCTGGGCGATGACCGGCTGGGGCAGGCGGGGGATCCGCTGCATCACCGCGGCGCAGCGGGCGAAGAGGTCGGCGAAATAGGCCCGCCCGGCATCGGGGGCCTGGCGGCCGGCCTGCATCTCCTTCAGGTGGTGGCCGGCGCAGAATGCCCGCCCCGCGCCGCGCAGCACCACGACCCGGATCGAGCCATCCTGCGCCAGGGCCTGGAACGCCTGATCCAGCGCGGCCAGCATCGCGTCGGACAGCGCATTCAGCGTGTCGGGGCTGTTCAGGGTCAGCGTGGCGATGCCCTGGGCATCCTCGCGCAGCAGAATCTGGGTCATCTTGCCATTCCTCCGGTTTCCCGAAAGCCTAGGGCGGCAAGCGAGAGAGGGGAAGCGATGCCTGTGATGGACATCCCGGAACTGACGGATTTCCTGGGGCAGGAGTTTCCCCAGGTCGCGGGCGACTTCGCGATCGAGCGGCTGACGGACGAGGGGCTGATCGTCCGGCTGCGGGTGGCCGAGCGGCATCTGCGCCCGGGCGGCACGGTGTCGGGCCCGTCGATGTTCGCGCTGGCGGATTTGGGGGTCTATCTGGCGATCCTGTCGCGGATCGGGCCGGTCGCGCTGGCGGTCACCACCAATGCCGGCATCGACTTTCTGCGCAAGCCCGCGGCGGGGCGCGACCTGATGGCGGACGTGCGGCTGCTGAAGCTGGGCCGCAGCCTGGCGGTGGGCGATGCGCTGATCCGGTCCGAGGGCGTGGCCGACCCGGTCGCGCGGGCCGGCCTGACCTATGCGATTCCACCCGGGGCGCGGGTCACTTCCGGCGGTTGAAGCGGCCGTTGATCTGGGCGCCGCTTTCGATGATCAGCACGTCATAGGCGACATCCGCCTGCACCTGGGCCGAGGACCGCAGCGTGAAGCCGCCGCAATCGGCCATGCCGTCCAGCCGGCCGCGGATTTCCACCTGATCGGCGGTCACCTTGCCGGTGACGCGGCCCTCGGCGCCGATGACGATCATCTGCGCGCGGATGTCGCCGGTCACCTCGCCCAGGATCTCGACGGTGCCGGTGGATGTCATGTCGCCTGTCAGGCGCACGTCGGCGGCCAGGACGGAACGCCCCCCGGGCTGCGGGCGCGGGGACGGGGCGGGGC